>JBFMGN010000349.1:0-4516 GCA_040752435.1 Spirochaetota bacterium | reverse complement strand
TGGATGAGCTTAAAAACCTTAAGATTCCAGTTAAGGAATATCAGACGGTGCCCCTCTCGGAAATAAGTGACGCAGGTTATCGGTTACGGGCAGCAGATACAATCAGCCGGGTGAACGGCGAAAAACGAGTAGTCCTCTATATACAGACTTCCGGTTCTGCCAATCTCGTCTCCCTTTCACGGGAATTGCGGAAAGAGACAAAAAAGTGGCAGGCGATGGGCTTTGAGATAGATATAATCCTCGATACGGGGGAAAAAATAGAAGGTTCGATTCTGAACGTATTTAAAGCGATCGGAACTGGAATTTTGATAGTAAGTCTCTTTTTAAGCGTCTTTACCCGTAATCTATGGAGGATTGCCGTTTTATGCCTCGCCATTCCCCTGACAGGTTTCGTGGCGATTGCCTTGCTTTCCCTCCTTTCCATAAGCCTGGACCACTTGATCCTCTCGGGCATCGCCGTGGGAATCGGAATGATTGTAGATACGGGAATAATACTTTCGGAAAGTCTACGGAAAAAGCCCGGGGAAAAAGGGAGCGGGGTCGAAGACATAATTCCTCCCCTAATCTCTTCCACCTTAACGACTATTATCGTTCTTTTTCCACTTTACTTTATGGAAGACATAATCACCGGGATTAAACAGGTAACTTTATCTATTACCCTGCTCTTACTCTGTGCCCTCCTGTTAAGTATCTTTTTTATTCCCCCGTATCTTAAACCGCTTTCTCCGGTGCAGAGGAAACCAGGGAAAAAATGCAGGCGAAAAATAATACGTCTTTTTTACGGCTTTCTTCTTTTTATAATTAAAGGCAGAAAGTACGTAATCGCCGTTTCCGCTCTAATTGTGCTGGTGATGATTGCAGGCATCATCAGAATGGGCAAAGACCTGACAACCGGCTTTGAGCAGGACAGCATCTTCGCGCACATGGAATTTGAGAGCGGTGCAACTGTCGAATCAGTTGATGAGCGGACCAACCATCTTTCGAAAATGATTCAAGGCATCCCGGGGATAGTCCAGATAGAAACAACAGCCCGCCCCGGTGCAGCCGAAATGGTGATGCGCTATGACGCCAAGGGGCATAAGAAAGAGAACCTTTTACAACTGGTAACCGAAATGGGGCGGAGAATACCTAAGGGTTTTTTTTATATTCCGGAAGCCACATCCCTTTCCGATCGAAAGATGGAAATAACCGTATCAGGCGGCGATAATAAACTTCTGCGGGACATAGCGAAGAACGCGGCTGCTCGGTTTCAGGCTCAACCGTGGGTCACTCAGGTTGTCCTGCATTTTAAAGATCCTCCCCCAGCATGGCTGTTTAAAATTGACCATTCAAAAACAGGGGCTTCCGGAATAACCGCCTCTGAGATAGCCGCCTCTCTTCGATGGTTCCTGCAAGGTCCGGTAGCCGTTAAATGGATTGAAGACAGCCGCGAAATCGACTTAAGGGTTTTGGGAGAAAAGAATGTCTCTGCCCCATTCCGTACCCTTCAGGAACTTCCGATAATATCGAACAACGGAAACTACAAATATTTAAAAAGCCTTGGGAGTTTTTCAACGGATTTCCAGGCATCAAAGATATTCAGGAAGAACAGGCAGCGGGCGGTCTATTTTTCGGTGCACACCAAAAAGCTGACCATAAACCGCACAATAGAATTATTATGGTCCGTTTTAAAAACAATGGAAACCCCGAAGGGCTATGCCTTCGAACTGGATAAACAGGTTGTCCGATTAAACAGGCACTTCGACTTTTTATGGCTCGTACTTGCCCTGGCCCTGCTCCTTATCTACATGGTCCTGGCGTCTCACTCGGAATCACTGGCAGCCCCCCTTCTGATCCTCTCAATAGTTCCCCTCTCCCTTTCCATCCCGATTATTGCCTTATGGGCGACGGGCAAAGCTATAACGATCCCCGTCATAGTTGGGCTTATTATCATCTCCGGCATAATTGTAAATAATTCCATCCTGGTGGTGGACAGGATGCAGAACCGGTTAAAAACCGCCCCTCCCTGCGCCCGTTCTGCCGCGCCCAAGAAGGGTACTTATAATCTTTCCATTATCCTTTCCATAAGGAGCAGACTTAAGTCGATGCTTCTTACCTCCGGAACAACCATACTCGGCACTCTGCCCCTTGTCTTCACATCGGGGGGAGAAGCAGCCTTCACTTCTTCCCTGGCCTTCGTTGTACTGTGGGGAATACTGGGCTCTCTCTCCGCCTCTATTGGGCTGCTTCCGTCAATAATCTTATGCAGTTCCGGCGGCAGCAAAATATTATAAAAGGAGCATGATATGAAAATTTCAACAGTTTTATGCTTGATATTAATCCCGGCATCGGCGTTTCTTTATCTTTCTACTTGTGCCAAAACGGTTGAAATCTCCTTTAAGCCGAAGATCGGCGACCGGATAAACTCACAAACAATACTAGATCAAACTATTTTTCAGACTGTTCAAAACAAAACATTTAAGTCAGTTCAGACGATTATAAATAAATATACTTTTACAGTCAAAGATATTATTGAGGATACAACTGTAAGGATTGCTGTTAAAATAGAAGAAATCTCCCTTACTTCCGAAACACCCGCGGGCAAATTAAGCTTTTCGAGTAAAAATGGAGCTTGGAACAATCCGGAATATGCCGTCTTAAACAAAATAACCGGCAAAGAGTTTGAGCTTTTTGTAACAACCACGGGCGAAATAAAAAAAATATCCGGCTTCGATGAAATATTAAAATCCATTCTTAAAGACCCAACAACAGTTTCGCCGGCCCTCATTAATACCGTAAAGAGCCTTCTTAATCAGGACGCTTTTAAATCCGCATTTTCGTATCTGTTCGATTATTATCCGGGTAAAACGGTCAAACCGGGAGAAAGCTGGACCCGGGAACAGAAAGCCTCAGCTTTTATTCCCGTAACAACACGCAATCTATGGGCACTGGCAAGCGTAACCGGCAACCAGGCGGTACTTAAACTCTCTTCCGGGATAAAAACAGAAAACAGCTTAGCGGCATTCGAAGGGAAACAGGAGGGAGAAATTACCGTAAGTTTACCAAGCGGCTGGATCAAAAAGGGGAAAATAATTCAAAACTTAACCGGCAGCACCGCCTTGCCCGGAGCTTTTAAAGATAACGCGAAAACCTCTTTAAAAATCCAGAGTACAATTAATATAAAGACATCAAAAATCAACCGATGAACTCGTTTCCCACCTTGCGTGCCCGTTCAGCCTTATCGAGGTTAATACCGAGAGTTACCCCGATTTCCACAAGGAGGTTCCAGCCTGCAGCAAGTTCAATGTAGCTTGTAAAATCTCCGTATTCTGGAATAACAATCGTAGGAAAGGATGTTTTCCGGGAGGCGATAGCAAAGACGGGCAGACCCACACCTTTTGTAAGGACTTCCGTAAACTTCTCCTCTTCTTCTTCGAAGGGATTGATAATCACCACTGCTTCATCCCGATTCATTACTTCTTCGATGCCGTGGACCGCGTAGGTACCTTCAAGGAAATCCGATTTCTTCCGGGTTATCTCGTTTGTCTTAAGGGCAAGTTCTTCCGCCACCCCATTGTTCCTGCCTGCGAAATAGACTACCCTGGCTTTTACAATAACCTCGGTTATTTCCTTGGGTAACGGTTGTTCCATGGCCTGGGTGATGAAGCCGCCGAGCTTAACAAGATCCGGCAGGGGAGCATTGTTGGCACTCCGAAAGAGGAGGTCGTAGAAAAGTGCCTGCTCAATGACGGATTTTGTGGCGGCGACCGCCTTTTCCGGCCCGCACCCTAAAACGTAGGTTGCATCGGCAGCCTGCATAATAGGTGAACCAGGAGTCGCCACCACCCCTATTATATTGTTATGCCCCTGGGATTTCAGCCTCTTGACCAGGCGGACGCATTCCTTGGTCTTCCCGGAATTCGAGGCTGCGAACACCGTGTAATCATCAAGGGCGTACTCCAACGCCTGAGTCGCACCCTCAGAAGCGAACATCTGAGAATATCCGTGTTTCATGGCTTCATACACGTTCTTTTTCCCAGGGAAAATTCTCGATGATCCTTCTCCGGTAAAAAATATTTTATTCTTTTTCGGTTTAAACCCGGCAATTTTCCCTGGATCCATTTTTGCAACGGCTCGGGAAGTTTCAAGCATTTCATTAACAAGGGCGAACTCTTTATACCTGACATCTCTATTATTCATTTTTTTATCCTCCGAAGTTCTTTCAAAATATAAGCCCCCTTCGAGGGCGAGAAGCTAGGGCAAGCATATGGGGTAGCCCCCTTCGAGGGCGAGAAGCTAGGGCAAGCATATGGGGTAGCCCCCTTCGAGGGCGAGAAGCTAGGGCAAGCATATGGGGTAGCCACGGAATCCGCGGAAAGACACGGAAAAAAGTATTAATGGTTACAGCCTTCTGTGGCTAATAAATTCTAGTTTTTGAAATTGCTTCCTCCTAAAAAAGATTATTTTTTCAATCCATTACAGCGAAATAATATAGGGAATATTTCTGAACCGGCTGTAAACCGGAAGTTCCCCGACA
>JBFMGN010000348.1:0-4517 GCA_040752435.1 Spirochaetota bacterium | reverse complement strand
AAGTAGAACCTTTTAATGAAAATAACGTATAAACCGATCAAGGTTAAGAGATATAGAAAATTTGGCTTTAGAGCTCGAATGAAGACAAAAGACGGGAGACTCGTATTAAAAAGGCGGCGAAGAAAAGGAAGAGTGAAACTTACAGTTTCCGATGAAAAAAAACCTTACTAAAAGGGAGAGACTTAGGAAAAAGTCGGATATAGCGGCTGTTCTTTCATCTCATAATAAGGTAAGCTGTTCAGGTGTAAAACTGAAATATATCAGGAACGGGCTTGAGTGGAACCGTATAGCGATAACGCTAAGGAAAAAATTCGGCACTGCTGTTTTTAGAAATAGGGCAAAACGAATTGCCAAGGAAGTGTATCGAAATATTAAACCCCTGCTTAGGCCCGGTTACGATATGATTATTATTCTTTATCCGGGAGAATATGATTATGGGGAGCGAAAAACACAGTTTTCCTCCCTCTACAAGAAAGCAGGGCTCTTGGCGGAGGACTGTTAGTAGAGTTTTTCAAACCGCTTTTATAGTTTTAATAGAACTATATCGAAAAATAATCTCTCCTTTTTTGCCACCCAGTTGCAGGTTTTATCCGACATGCTCCTCCTATGCACTTACAGCAATAAGACGGTATGGGCCGGGAAAAGGCACTGTTTTGGCAGCAAAACGAATTTTACGCTGTCATCCCTTAAATCCTGGGGGATATGACCCGGTGCCTTAATAAAACGTTCAGGAGTTACGATGGACAAAAAAACAATAATCGCGGTAATCATTTCTGTTATAGTGATAACAGCAGGCTTTTTTATTCAAAGTGTATTATTTCCACCTAAGCAGGAAAGTTCCCTCACCAAAGAGACGGAGGCAACAACCGTTCTGGAGACGCCGGCGGCGCAGAAGGAGCAGGGTGACGGTGGAAAAAGGACTCTCGTTGCAACGGTAAAACCTTACGCAGAGGACGAAGGTGCAATGCTTCAGGAGATACAGACAGAGACCGACGTTTTCGACGTCACCTTTTCAACCCAAGGTGGAATTATTAAATCTTTAAAATTGAAAGAACATAAAGACAGGAATGCTTCGATTGATATGATCTTAAGGGGAGAAGAGGACCAGGGCGCATTTAATATCTATTTCGGTGATTTTAGCTCAAAACCCATGGTAGATATTTTCCATTATAGAAGACTCGATGAATATACTTTCGAGTTCTACAAAGATTTCGTGGTAAATGCCGCCGGCGAAAGCCCTTCTTTCACATTAAGGAAAAAATATGTTTTTAAACCTAGAGAATACCTTTTTGAAGTGCATATCACAATTGAAAACAGCATTAAGGAATTCCCTAATCTTGATTTTAAGGGTTATGCCTACACCCTGGGTTTCGGGCCGCAAATTGGTCCGGAGTTTAATAAGCTCGACGACAGACAGGAGTACAGAAAGTTTTATTCCTTTATAAACGGCAAAAGAAACAATGTAAAACTTTCAAAAGAGGGGATTGCTTTCGTTTCTGACCGGGTTAGCTGGGTTTCTATTGTTGGAAAATATTTTACCATTATTGGGATACCGGATGCGACGCTCTATGATATTACTCTTACAACAGAACCGGTACCGGGACTTACTTCCGGAGCCCAGATGTATTTTTCAAGACCGTTGATCAAGAGTTCTAAAAATACAGATATTTTCCGTTTTTATGCGGGACCAAAAACGGCGAGGATACTCTCTAGATATGATGATGCCGCCAAAAATGACTTTAGTGCAAAAGGCTTAAACCTGGGCAAGGTAATGGACAGCAATGTTATCCTTGGCTGGCTGGAGAATATACTGAAATTCATTCTTGTCCTGTTTTATAAAATTATTCCCAATTATGGTGTTGCCATAATACTGCTGACTGTCCTTATCAAGATTATACTGTTTCCCTTTACCCATAAAAGTTATGAGTCTACCAGCCGGATGCAGGCCTTAAACCCAAAAATCGCCGAGTTGAGGGAAAAGTATAAAAATAATCCAACAAAACTGAACCAGGAAATGGCGGCGCTCTATAAAAAAGAAGGAGTAAATCCACTCGGGGGATGTTTGCCTCTTCTCCTTCAGATGCCTGTTTTCTTCGCGCTTTATGGTTTATTGAATACCCATTTCGATTTGAGAGGCGCGGCCTTTCTTCCCCCCTGGATAACGGATCTTTCAGCACCGGAGTCTATTTGGAATTTTTCGCCTTTTCGTCTTCCTATTCTTGGATGGAGCGATTTAAGACTTTTACCGATCTTATTTGTCGGTTCCCAAATACTATCGAGCAAGTTAATGCAAACGCCAGACGGTGCTTCCGGTAAACAGATGCAGATAATCACCAATCTAATGCCGCTCATCTTTTTCTTTATTCTGTATGATGCTCCCTCCGGCCTTTTACTCTACTGGACGGTAACAAATATATTGACCCTGTTTCAGCAGTATTATAGTAACTACAGAAGACGGAAAGGCGCTGCTAAAAGCACCTGATCTGTAATTGATTCTAAAATGAGGAGATATATTATATGGTAAAAGAGTTTGAAGGTAGAACAGAGAAAGAGGCTATCGATAAAGCCATAGCCGAGCTTGGTCTGGAAAGAGATGCCTTTGATGTAGAGATAGTGGAAACCTCAAAAAAAGGAATTTTATTTAAAAAGGGAGTTGTAAAGATAAGAATACATGTGTCAGATAATGGTATCGATATTGAGGAAGTTGAACCGGCGAATGACGATGAAAGAGTAATAATCGAATTCGTCGAAACATGCATTGAAAAAATGGGTTTTCCAGGCCGAATAAAGATAATTTTCAGAGAAGAGAAAAAGATCGGGCTTAAGATTGATTCCGAGTTCTCCAGCATATTAATTGGAAAGAAGGGTAAGAATCTGGATGCCCTTCAATTACTGGCCAACGTATATGCGGGAAAAATCGGTTTTGACAGGAAAGTTATCGTCGATGCAGAAGGATACAGGAGCAGACGAGAAGAGACCCTGGTGCGACTGGCGAAAAAGGTCGCCGAACAGGTGCAGAGAACCCGTGGATCAAAACTCCTGGAACCAATGAATCCTTTTGAAAGAAGGCTGATTCACACGGCATTAAATGATTATGAAAATATCGACACGATCAGCGAAGGCGATGGACTTTATAAACAGGTTCGTATTATCTACCGGGAAAAATGACGGGCTGATTCAAAATAAACCCTTTTACAGGTCTAAAGAGAAATGTTTTTTGGCGATATGATTTACTATCACCAGGAAAACGACTCCCAAAAGCCAGGCACCTATAATCATTAAAAAAAAATGTTTTTCAGAGGTTAACTTCCAAATCACAGAAATAATACCTAGAAAAAAACAGATCGAATAGATAACGGCCAGTATCTTCCTGTTGGAAAAGCCGATGTGTAGAAGTTTATGATGGATATGCTCCCGGTCGGGATTATGAATCGGTATTTTCCGCTTAATCCGCCGCACAATTGCAGCGAGGGTATCAAGAACAGGTATCATCATTAGGGTTATTATGAATATGAGGGAATTCGACTTTGATTCTCCATTGGTTTTCATCAGCGGCAGGCTGGCAATTACAAAACCTAGAAAAAGACTTCCGGAGTCTCCCATAAAAAGTTTTGCCGGAGGAAAGTTATAGGCAAGGAACCCTGCCAGACTGCCGAAAAGGGCAAATGAAAATATTGCAGCCGTTATATCTCCCTGAATAAGAGAAACGGCACCGAAGAAGAAAGCGGCAATTGCGGAAATTCCACCGGCAAGTCCGTCAAGCCCGTCTATAAGGTTAACGGCATTGCACATCCCTATTATCCAGAAGATGGTGACAATGTATGAAAAAGGACCGAGAGAAATAGTAATACTGGAAAAAGGGAGGAGGACATCTTTCAGTCTGAAACCCCCGATGGCAGTAAGTGCGGCGGCGGTTATTTGTACGACCAGTTTAAAACGCGCGCGTAGATTAGAAAAATCGTCCAGTAACCCCAAAAGATGGATGAGAAAGATGCCAATTAGAAAGGGGATAAGGTTTACAACCGGAAGGATTGTATGATTAAGGGGAATAATGAGTGATAATGCAAAAACCGCCAGGGAAACGATAATAAAGGAGAGGAAAAGACCAATACCGCCTATTCTGGGAATATCGCCCTTATGTATTTTCCGATGATCTATGTCGTCATACCACCTGAATCGGTGGGAAAGTGATAACAGCAGAGGGATAAGGATGAGATTAAGGCACAAGGCTGCAACAACAATTATCAAAAACTCAACGAGTTTGTTCATATAGTTAAGAGCTTGTAAGAGAATAAACGGGAAAGGAAGTGCTGTCAATTACTTGCATTATATTGAGAAAGAACGAGAAGCTGGCTTGTATAATGCAAAACCAGCAGCTATACTTCTCCGGGTATAAAAAATGAAGACTCACGTCGAGCTTGCGAACAGTAAAGATAAATATTTTATTCTGAATACCGCCGGTATTTCTCTGGTAGAGTTCTTTTGGGGACTTGGACTACCCGTTGTAATGGAGTCAA
>JBFMGN010000347.1:0-4525 GCA_040752435.1 Spirochaetota bacterium | reverse complement strand
ACTCAGAACATTCAAAATGTTACGAGCTATCCTATTTGTCCGGTTTGCGGAAAACCGGTAAAAGATCTATATAACGCCATCGCCGATAAAGTAAAAGGCGAGCCGGTTCATTTTGATTGTATTGTTAAAACAATAACCGATAATGAAAACCTGGCTCCCAATGAAACGGTAAGCTACCTCGGGAAAGGAAGTTTTGGGATCATAAAAAATAAGGGTGGTTCCGGCCCAAATCAATTTACCATCAGAAAAAGAATACAATATGAAGATACCAGCCAGGTCTTTGAATGGCGAAAAAAAATAAGTACCCGTTTTAAAAATATTTGATCCGCTTATTAAGAAAAACACGTTCTATCAAGGTACGCTGATGTCCTTACAGTATGCTGTTCTTGGATTATTAAGTGAAAATCCTCATTATGGGTATGAAATTAAGCAGGAATTTGAAAACAGCATAGGAGATATTTGGCCGATTTCATACGGGCAATTGTATCCCACTTTAAAAATGCTTACTGAACGTGGTTTTGTAACACGGAAAAAGGAGTCGGGTAAAAAAGCAATTGATAAAAACGTCTATTTTATAACTGACGAAGGCCGGAAGCACCTACAAAAATGGATTAATGATTATCCAAAAAAAATACAATTATCGATTAAAGACGAATTTACACTTCTTTTCTTTTTTTACGAAAAAATTGGTACGGCCAAGCTATTAACGATGATGAAAGAACAGTATAAATCTCTGGACTATCAATCAAACAAGTACAAGCATCTTCTCCTCTCACTTCGAGGTAACAAGCGCCAGTTCCCGAAAGCCATTATTAGAAAAATGCTTCTTCATCTTGAGGCGGAAAAGCAATGGCTTCAGGAACTGTCGGAGGAGTATTCACACCAGTTGCAGAGGCAATCCCTTTAACTAAAACTTTTATTCCGCACATCGCCTTCACCATAGGCTTACGTCTATGGTGAAGGCGATACTACAATCGGCCGAAGGCCATACCATACGGAACGAAGAACTACGAGCATTAAGCCCGTAGTTCTTCATTTTGATTGATAACTCATCAACTTCTTGCGAACTTCATCAGCTTTATTTCTGATTATAGAGTTATATTTAAAAGAACGCAACATAACAAGCGCGTTCATGGCATTCTCATCGGTTATGCCGTTATTTTTTGCGGCGATTTTCTCAAGAGCCAGAAGGGAGGCATAGGCAAAATTCATATCCGGGCCCCTGATATCCAGACTCCTGATTGTCTGTGCGATGGCAGTGGATACTTCGTTGTTATCATTCAGACCTATTTTACCCAGGGCGTATACCGCTTCTGAGAGAACCATTGGTTCATCATCATGCAGTACAACATAAAGCAGGGAGTTTTTTGAGTTTTCTCCACCCACATCGCCCAACAATCTGCAGGCGTCCTTCCTGATTTCGATATAATTATTGATAAGTTTGCGGTTTTCCCATACCTGTCGCATTGTACCCTCTATAGCAAGATAATCGAGTATATAATGCACGTCCGGCGCCCCTGTAGAAACTTTTCCCTGGGAAATCATATCCGATATATTTTGTAAGGCAATTCCTTTCATGTCCCGGTCTAGGGTTTTTGCCATTTCATTGATTGTTTTGACTTCGGCGTTTTTTAAGTAAAGCTCTTCAACAGTGGGTTCCCGGACCGGTTCTTTTGTATCTTTCCTATTATCCTGTGCAAAAACTGCGGACAATAAGAGGCTTAAAATAATAAGTGAAATTAATACAACTTTAGCTTTCATGTATCCTCTCCCTAAATATTTAATAATAAACCGTAATTAGTAAATTTTCTATAAAAAAATTCCGATTTCTTCTAAAAAATCAATAGCTGATTTTCCAGGCACCATCAATTTTCTCAAGCTGGTACAGAATGCTCCTCTGGCCGTTTACGAGCATAATTGCTTTAACATGAGAATCATCGGCAATCACAATTTCATCAAGCCTCGCATTAGACCTGCTTGGAACTACAACATAGGAAAAGTAGTCCCGCAGTGTTCGCAGTTTTATATTATATTTTTTCAATATAGGCTGATTTGAAATATCAGAAAGAACTGCTGGAGTTTCCAGCCTTTTTCTATAATCATCAGTCAAATATTTTCGCCATGTATCAAAATCTTCGGATTTTATGATATTGTTTAATTCCAGGATAATCGCCTCAATTTCTTTAAAAGTCTTATCGTAGGTGTCTTGGGTTACTGTAAAACCGCCATTTGGGGGAGTATCAGCGGCTGGTTTGACGATTTCAGTCTTCATTACAGCCGGTGATTCTGCCTCGATTTCGGGTTTCGGTTGAGGTTCTGGCTGTCGGTTTTCAACTTTCGGCGCTTCTTCAGAGGGTTTTTCCGCTGAACCCGGTCCGCTTGCCTTAAGTTTCTCTACGGGTTTCGGGGTGGTACACAACACTGTCATTATCACTAAGGTAAAGAGGAAGACTCCCTTTATTGTGTTTCTATAGTACATCGGTAACAGTTTAGCTATTTAGAATTATTTTGTCAAAAGCAAAATTGTAGAAAGATTGACATTTTGGCATTTTACCTATACATATAGGTATGCTAAAAGCCATTTTACCGGGATCTTTTGATCCCCCTACAAACGGACACATAAATATTATTCAGCGAGCATCCCAGATATTTGACGAGATTGAACTGGTTATCTCCATCAATGTCCAAAAAGCGTACTTATTTTCTCCGGATGAACGTTTTAAAATGATGCATGAACTGGTGGCAGAATATAAAAACATAAAGGTTTATCTATGGGATCGATTAATTGTCGATTTTGCCGAGAAGATGAATGTACGGGTGATAATCAGGGGAGTCAGAGCTCTTGATGACTTCAGCCATGAATTTGAATTGTCAATGATGAATAAAAGCTTAAACCCAAATATCGAAACACTTTTAATTCCCACAGATCCTCAATATTTTGTTTTGCGCTCCTCCGCAATAAAAGAACTTGCAGTTTTCAATGGAGATATCTCTAAGTTAGTACCGCCGATTGTTGAAAAGGCGTTAAAAGTGAAGTTACGAAACGCTTGACAATAAAAAATCAATACAGTATGTTTGTCTGCATAATATTATCAATGGAGTTATAAATGGCAGTACCAAAATATAAAACTTCTAAGGCACGGACGAGAAGGCGAAAGGCTATCAATATGAAACTTACCCCGCCTGATCTCGTGGAATGCGGTACCTGCGGAAATAAGGTTACGCCTCACCGTGTTTGTCCAAAATGCGGATTTTATAGAGGAAAAAAAGTCTTAGAACTTGAAGAGATTTCTTAAAAATTAATGAGAAGAGAGGTTAAGTCATGGATGATTTATTTGAAAAAATGAAAAAACTAATTGCCGAAAAACTTGAAATCGACGAGGAAAAGATTACCCTTGAATCCTCATTCAGGCAGGACCTCGGAGCTGACAGTCTGGATACTTATGAGCTTGTATATGCCATAGAAGAAGAGATGGGCATAAGCATTCCCGACGAGAAAGCCAACGAATTTGAAACAGTAGGAGATGCAGTTAACTATATCAAGAGTCAGCTGTAATATTTGTCGTTGAAGTGGTCCTACAAAAGAATTCGCCTAATTTAAAAACACCGTCTTTATCAAAAGAAAGGCGTAGAGAGTTACAATTATTCGAAAAACACGCAGGTATAAGGTTCAGGAAACTTGATTTTCTGAACCTTGCTTTTACTCATAGATCCTTTGCCAATGAAAGCACGGAACTTATTGATAACAATGAGAAACTCGAATTCCTGGGTGACAGTGTATTAGGCTTTGTTGTAAGCGAATATCTTTTTTATACTCTCGAAGATAAAACTGAGGGGGATCTGGCGAGGGTGAAATCCTTCGTTGTCAGTGAAGATAGTCTGGAGAGTATTGCAAAGCTTATTAAAGTTGATAATTTCATACTGATTGGAAGGGGTGAAGAATATTCCGGCGGAAGGTCAAAAAAAACGCTGCTTGCCGATGCAATGGAGGCAATTATCGGGGCTTACTACCTCGACTCAGGTTTTAAAGCCGCCCGCCAATTCATACTCAGGTTTATCGTGCCGGAGATAAACAAGGTACTTGAAGACAAGCACAAAAAGGATTATAAAACGCTCCTGCAGGAGCATGTACAGAAAAAGCATAAAAGCTACCCCAAATACAATATCGTTCAAAAAACAGGTCCCGACCACGACAAAACATTCTGGATAGAGGTTAAGATAAACGGCAATACCTACGGTCCAGGGAAGGGAAAGAACAAGAAAATCGCGGAACAAAACGCCGCCAGTATTGCCTATAAAGCATTAACCTCCAGACTGCGGGGAAAAAACAAACCGGATTAATGTATTATTCCGGGTTATGTTTTATATAGAAATTTCTGGCAATTTCAAGAAGTTTATCTTTTCTATTAAGGCTTTGATCGTCAAGAACTGTTTCGAGGAGAAAATTCAGGGTTTTGCCTATAAAAGTACCTTCTGGAATGCCGGCTTCAGATAAAAGATCATGACCATTTAACGCCAGGTCTTT
>JBFMGN010000346.1:0-4553 GCA_040752435.1 Spirochaetota bacterium | reverse complement strand
CTTCCGCATTTTGCGTCAGATCTAAAATCACACTGCTGGGGGGCTGAATATCCATGGAGGCCTTAACAAAAGGTTGGGCGAGTGAAAATTCCCCCGGCGAGGGAATCTGCCAGGGAAGATCGTAGCGAATAAAAATGCAGTTGGGAGGGAGAAAGGCTTTAAGGGCATCGGTCAGTTGTTGAAGATAATCCTGCCGGCCGGATTCCATTCCCTCAATTCCCTCTGTAACGGGACCATGGGGGATATAGGCGAGAGAAAAAGCCCTGGCGATTTTCCGCACCAGGACGAGCAGCGGGGCACCGCCAAAATACCTGAAGGCAAGGGGGGTGTGGCCGAAAGATGATTTCAACGCCCCCCAGAATCCGGTTTGCAGGAGTACACTATGGCCGTCAATGTCTTTAAGGGATACTTTCTGAAGGGCGATGGACATGGTACGGCTAACCCACTTTTCCCTTCGAAACCTTTTCAGTCGTAATTTTTTTGCCGGAGGATACCAGGGGGGTATTGCCCACATAGACAGTGTTCTTTTCAACCCGGATGGGGATTGAAAAGAAATCGTCGATTATTATTTCTTTTTTTACTTTCACCGGTTCGGAAGGCTCTCGGCCCTCATCGCCTTCAAGGGTAACCAGGCTTCCCGGGTTGGCATGATCAGCGAACAGAACTTCAATGATCCCCTCATCTTCGGCCGCCAGCAGCATTCCCTGGCTTACAACCCCCCGGAGTTTGGCAGGTTTTAGATTGGCTGCCAGTATGATATTCCGATTCAGCAATTCTTCCTCCGTGTAGTACGGTACGAGCCCGGAGACGATTTGCCGCTCTTCATCTCCGAGCGTGATGGTTTCGATATACAGTTTATCCGCGGCCGGATGCCGTTGGATTTTTACAATCTTTGCCACTTTCAACAGTATCTTATCCCTGAACCTGGCTTCGGTCTCTTCCCGGCTTAAGGAACCACCGTTTTTTTTAAGCGTTTCCTTTAATTGCTGATTCCCCCGCTCTTTCAGAGTCCCCGAAAATCGAAGGCGCAGCTCTTCAATCCATTCATCATCAAGGATTTTAAAAAGTATCTCCGGTTTTTGGATGCTCTCCAGATCTGAGGTTACTCCGAGCTGCTCCCACGAAACCGCAGGATGTCCGAGGTAGCCGGTAATAATCTCCGAGGTGGCAGGCATATAAGGTTTAATCAGGATCGCCAGATCTTTTATCAGATACACCAGGTCATGAATCAGGCAGGCGGCCGATGCCGGATCGCTCGTCCGGGTCCGCCAGGGTTCACCATCCTGAAAAGCCTTGTTACCGATTGAGGAAAGGGCAAATATCTTCCTGAATGCATCCCGCAGTTCGGCTTTGTCCAGAAGTTCGGTAATTTCCTTTTCTATTTTCCGGGCAGTCTCCCAAAAGGCATCATTCCCGGAGGATTGAGGCACCTTTCCATCGTAATACCGGTTTACAAAGGTAAGGGTCCTGTTAACCAGATTGGCCAGGTTGCCTATAAGTTCACCGTTTACTTTTTCCTGAAAATCCTTCCATATAAAGATGGAGTCTGCTTTTTCCGGCCTGTTGTAATAGATATAAAACCGCCAGACATCGGCGGGTATACCGGTTTCCATAACGTCGTTTCCAAAGACCCCTACCCCCTTGCTTTTTGAAAATTTTCCACTTTCATAATTCAGGTATTCAGTCGAAGACATATGATGCAGCATTGTCCATCTTTCCCCGGTACCAAGGAGGGATGAAGGGAAAATGACGGTATGAAAGGGAATATTATCTTTCCCGATGAATTGGAAAAGTTCAACCTCCGCCGGATTTTTCCACCATTCCTCCCATTGCCCGGTATGATTGGCTGTTATGGAAATATAGCCTATACACGCATCGAACCATACATAAAAAACCTTATCCCTGAAACGTTCCTTAGGGACCGGTATTCCCCATTTTAAATCCCGGGTTATACAGCGCTCTTTTAACCCGTCTCTGATCCAGCCCCTGGTCATCTGTACAGCATTGCGCGCCCAGAAACCTGTAACGGAAGCGGAATCAATCCATTTTTCCAGAATGGGGCGGATAGCCGGCAAATCGATATAGAGATGTTCAGTCCGGCGTATTTCCGGTATACCGCCGCATACACCGCATTTCGGTTCAATCAATTCCGTAGGGTCAAGAAGTTTCCCGCAGTTTTCACACTGGTCTCCCCGGGCTTCTGCGTAACCGCATACAGGACAGGTTCCCCGGACGTACCTGTCGGCGAGAAACCGGCAGCAGTTTTCACAGTACAGTTGCTCGATGGTTTGCGGTTTAATATATCCCCCGGCATCAAGCTTCAGAAAAATATCCTGGACAATTTCAGTATGCTTCGCAGTGGAGGTCCGGCCGAAACGATCAAATGAGATATTAAACCATTTATATATATCGGCATGAATGGTGTTATACCGGTCGCATAATTCCTGCGGACTAATCCCTTCTTCAAGAGCCTTGGTTTCGGTGGCCGTGCCGTATTCATCCGTCCCGCATATATAGAGGGTTTCATACCCTTTAAGACGGCAGAAGCGGGTGAAAACATCCGCCGAAAGGACCTGAATAAGATTTCCAAGATGAGGAATATTGTTTACATAGGGCAGTGCCGAAGTAATTAATCGTTTTTTCATGGTTTATTCACTATAGGGTGCTCATTTTTTATTGTCAAGTAACGGTTGTCCTTGACTCATGCTCCTCTGTTCAGTACCATGTAAGAGTATCTATACCTGAATAGATAAATTTCTAGATTAAGGAGGCTCTATGTCTGAACGTGATATTACCCCAAAACGCCGGCCTTTTACATTTAAACCGAAACTCGTTATAATTGCGATTATTGTTCTGGCTGTCATAATACTCATTTCGACCAGTTTTTTCGTGGTCGATCAGACCGAAGAGGCGGTAGTTCTACTTTTTGGAAAGTTTAACCACACCAGCCCTCCGGGACTCCATTTCAAGCTGCCTTTCGGTATCGAGAAAAACTTTAACGTACCTACGCAGGTTGTCCAGAATATGTCTTTCGGTTTCAGGACGGAAAGAGCCGGTATAACCACTGTCTACTCCCCTGGGGATTTCCCAGAGGAATCTGTAATGCTCACCGGTGACCTTAACATTGTTGATCTTGAATGGATTATCCAGTACCGGATTGTCGATCCAAACGCATGGCTTTTTAACGTGGAAAACAAGGAAAAAACAATCCGTGATATATCACAATCAATCATCAACATGCTGGTTGGCGACCGGGCCATACTAGATGTTATCGGTGCGGAACGGGCCAATATCGAAATGCAGGGACAGGAAAAGATGAACGAGTTATTCAACACCTATGGACTTGGAATTAAAGTTATAACGGTAAAGCTGCAGAACATCGTACCCCCCAAAGGTCCAGTCCAGGATGCTTTCGAAGATGTAAATAAATCAATCCAGGATATGAACCGGCTCATCAATGAGGGTAAAGAAGAATACAACCGGATAATTCCAAAAGCCCAGGGTGAGGCCTCGAAAATTATTCAGGAGGCCAGGGGATACTCGTCGCAGCGGGTTAATGAAGCCAAAGGCAATGTGGCCAGGTTCAACTCCGTATATGACGAGTACAGAAAGAATAAAGAGGTTACAAAATCCCGCCTCTACATCGAAATGATGGAGGATGTCTTTAAAACGGCCGAAGGAACGGATCTTATCGACAAAAGCCTGAAAAATTTTATTCCCATCAAATCGCTGGAAGCTCAAAAACAGGGAGGCACGCAATGAAAAAACTCGTAGCAATACTGGTCGTTTTAGCAATACTGCTGATTGTATTTATTATCCTGGGCCCCTTCTATGTTCTCTATGAAGGCGAGCAGGCAGTCGTTATACGATTTGGGAAAATAGTCAGTGTAACAGATACGGCGGGTTTGAAGTTTAAATCCCCGATGGTTGATAACGTAATAAAATATTCTAAAAAGATCCTGTCCTGGGATGGGGACGCCCAGAGAATCCCTACCAAAGAGAATCAGTTTATCTGGGTGGATGTAACGGCGCGCTGGAAAATCAACGATCCAAAGAAATTTTACGAATCCGTTACTACCCTTGACCAGGGATATGCCCGCCTCGACGATGTTATCGACTCATCGGTTAGAACAATAGTATCCAGGAATCTCCTGCGGGAGGCGGTACGAAACTCAAACATTATCAACACGATCGAAAGGAAAGATACCTTTGAGCAGCAGGGCGAGCAGGCTCAAGCCATGGAAGATCTGGCCAATATGACCCGCACCCTCGTAGTGTATGAAACCGTAGAAAAGGGAAGAAGAAGCCTGTCCGATGAAATGCTCGAGATAGCAGGAAAGATAACACCCCAGTATGGAATCGACCTTATCGACATCATAATCCGGCAGATACGGTATTCCGACGATCTTACAGAAAGCGTGTACAACCGGATGATTAAAGAGAGAAACCAGATTGCGCAGGCTTTCCGATCATACGGCGAAGGGAAAAAGGCCGAATGGCTCGGTAAGCTCGATAATGAGAGAAGGTCCATCCTTTCTCAGGCCTATGAAACC
>JBFMGN010000345.1:0-4554 GCA_040752435.1 Spirochaetota bacterium | reverse complement strand
GTTAATATTGGCTGTGAATGGAGGCTTAGCGAAGTCTCGAAAAAGCAAAGGATCTTGTTCGAGAAACTTGGCGTAGCGCTGCCGAGATCTCTCAAAAACCTCGTTACTAACAGGGCGGGAGTTTAGGGTCTATAACTGCACTAACAGCCAGTGCCTTCCGGCGCTTCCGTCCGCAACTTTTTACTTTTCTTGCGTGAACCATCTCACTCCACCAACACCCCAGGAACGAACTCCCTCAGTTTTCCGTCGATGTCCTCCAGTTTGATGTCCATTCCACGTCGCTTCACAAGGATGAAAAGCGTTGTTGCTTCTGGGCAAATAGGCAATCCTTTGAGCTGGGCGTTCCGTCTCTTGAATATCTCAAGCACCCGATTGAGACCTCCCAGGAACAGGTCTTTGTCTTGCTTGGCAATCCCCTCGATAGCGTCAGATAATCCCTCGTAGAACTGGCAGTCTTTCCAATCTTTTTTCTCGGAATTTCGTAGCCGTGGGAGTCTCTCTAACGCCTCATTATAATTCCCTTTAAGCAATGGAGCCATGTTATCAAGATAGGCCTCGAAAAGCTCTGAACTGATATATGAAGTACCAGGGACTGGTTCAGGTGGGAGCCCTTCTATAATTGCTGCAACTTTGATATATTCCTCTTCTTTTGAAAGCGGAACCACGGCATCTAGAAGGCGAAGAGCATGCACATATCTTATCCGTTTTCCTTCCTCTTTCAAGAGCTCATCCACTTTCACGTAGTACCCAACAGCCTCCCTAAACCAACTCAATGCCTCGGCTTTGTTCTTCAATATCGCATAACCAAAGGCTATGTCTTTTGCATACCCTCCGAGACTTGTTATATACGAGAGTCTTATATCTGGTGCTAAATCTTTCTTCAAAGTCTCTATATCCCATTGCATTAGTTGTTTTTTTTCTTCAATGAAACTCGTTGCATTCTTAAAAACCATTATGGCCCACCTCCTGCAGTCTGTATCAGTATCTCCCAATTCGTAGAGACACTTTCAAGGCCATTGATGTGAGTAACGAAGCCAGGCGTTATTGATGATCCCTTGTAGGCTCCTTTTTGATAGATGTATATTTGCTTCTTGCATGTGCCTTGCCTAATGGAATCTAACAAGTCTTTTTTAATTAATGGATCTATAGTCAGAGTAATAAATAATCGTAAATCGGGGCCATAACAAAATCCTCGTGAAATGCCAAAATCAGTTGCTCCTTTAGTTCATATTTGTCTTTCCAACACCTTATTGCCAGCCATTTCTTAACCTCTCTCCAGGGTTGTTCTGCAGGGTTCAACTCAGGACTGTAACTTGGAAAATACTCCACATGCAAGCAATCCTCTTGCTCCTCATAAAGTTCTTGCATCTGATTTGAAACGTGGTAAGGTGCGTGGTCAATGACAATAAGCACTTTTCCGAAACGAGAGATGAGCTGGGATACAAACTGCTCAAACACGGTGCTGTTGAGTGTTTCTGCGAACTCGTAGATAAAATAATCCGAACTCAATGCACCGAGGACACAGTATCTTTCCTTCCTCCTGTACTGATATTGGATACTCGGCCGGCTACCTACTGGGAACCATCCATACGTAATATATGGTGCTACAGGGAAGATGCTCTCGTCCAGATAAAAGACCGCATATCCATTCTCAACGAATGGTTTAATCCTTTTCCGGAAGTTTTTTTAAACTCTTCCTGGAGCTTCTTGTTCGCTTTCATGTGCTCTGGTCTGGGTTTCTGACAGGACATACCCAATCGATTAAACAGGTTTCTCACCTGACGAAGCTTGTACGAAACGCCGTATTCTCGTTCAATAAAATCCCGCACCAGTTTGGTTGTCCAGAATAGAAACGGTAGTCCCTGGTCTATTGGCGACTGGGAGAGAATGGTCTGAAGTTCTGCTATCTGTTCATCCGTTAATCGTGTATGCCTGCCAGGCTGCTTTATACTGTATCTTTTGGAAATACCCTCTAAACACATACGACGCAACCAGTCCCCAATCGTTGTTAGAGGATACTTTATTCTGTCCTTTATTTCTTGGAGAGTCATGCCTTCTTTACGGTAAATCGCTGCAAGAAGCCTGATCTTTGCTTTTGGATCGGTCTCCTCTCGATACAGCTGGATTAGTTCTTGCATTGTATATCCGGGTAGGAATTCTTCTCCTTTCGGGGTTATTGTCGTTCAAACCACCTCCAAAATTTTATTAGGGGATATAAACGAGGTGGTATTTAGTTTTTACGAAAATTAATTGCTCATACTATATCTCTAGATTCTCGACATGGTGCGTCAGCCACTCGTCGTCCATCTGCCAACCGTAGCCAGTCTTTTTCTGAGACAACTTCTTCGCATAGTTCCCGGTCCCGCTCGTCTCCTTCGCCTCCACGAAGATGTATTGTCCTGTCTCTGTGTCCTTGTAGATACCGTCTATTCCAGGGGTTCTTGTCTCTCCGGGCGCTTTCTTCGATATTTTTTGGTACTTTGGAGTCCCGTCTGCCTTCTTCGCGCTGGTGAAGAGGTCGCCCATCGCCTGCTCGCCCGCAGAGCCGGGGATGTATTTTCCAGCGTTGTCAGTGACGCCGGCTAAGCTCTGAATATCCATTGAATGCCCCATCTCACTGGAGCCCCATGCCGAGGGCACTGGCAGGATTTCCCATTCGAAGTCCAGAATATCGAAGGGATACCACGTTAACTGGCCCAGCGTATAGTCTTCGTAGATTACGTAGCCTGTAACATAGGCAGATTCCGTAATTGAGTAAACGTAATCGTTGTTCATTTTCCTTTCCCTCTTACCATATTATTCTACGTGTCTCAGCAAGTAAATCTTTGGGTCATCATGAATGTCAAAGATTTCTATAAGCTTATTCTTTATGCTCTCTTTGTTCTCTAAAATTTTTTCTTCATTCACAACTTCCATATATGCAATCCCATCTGATGAACTTAGTTCACCTACGGTGAGACCAATAAATGCTTTGCAGTTCTCTGGATGTGAATAATCTTCACCAGCAAATTGGCACTCTAAACCAAAATCTGCTGAGTTAATCCATTCTCCGAGATTATGTGTATGATATTCACTCTCTTTGTAGAGCGATTCCTTGCCGTAATATCCTTCTTTATAAAGGGTCAAAAAAGGCTTCCCCTCTTTTTTCACCACAGCCTTTTCTGCATCAACCCCTATAAAGAGCACTACATAATCTATTACACTCACCCTATCGCCTCCTCGATCTTCAACTTCCTTGCAACTTCTTCCTTCAACTTCAAAGGCACATCCACAAACGGATTTTCCGTAAGTTGTAATATCATCCCGCCCCAAGGACGCTCTTCGACTCTGTATACCTCCTTTAATGAAAGAAGATTTTCTTTTCCGAATATTTTTATGAATTCTTTGCCGTAATAATTAATTCCCCAGATCCGCTTTCTTGGATCTCCCTCGAAGTCGTAATAGAGATCATCATATAAACAACCCCAGCCAAACTCCGGCTCAAAGCAATCAAATACATTTCTCATTAGTGAAAGGTAAAGATTTACCCTACCTATTTTGTCTAGAGGCGTAATGGTCAGATAACTTGTAAAGCAGATTATTCGCTTATTATTATTATTGTCATACCGAATTGAATCTCTTAGAGCAGGAGACTGATTTACTGTTACTTCGATGAATCCCCTACTGTTTGGAGCATTTGGATAATAATCTAATGCAGTGTCTTTTCCTTCAAAAATAATTTTTGAAATCTTTTTTCTTTCAAATTCAGACTCTACAGTGCCAAAACCGCTTGGAAAAGCCTCAAGTACTAGTTTAGTGGTGGTTTCCATAGTAATATTTTCATTAGGTATCGCAAATACTACAATTGCACCAGCACCATACCTGTTTTTTACTTTCATTTATTCACCTTATAAATTTAATATATTGCCCTGCAAATCCAAGATGTCTATATTTAATTCTCTAGCAAGTTTCTTAATTGGTTCACTGACCTTCCCAGTAACCAATATTTTTCCCTGGTTAATTATGCCTAATTCAACTGCTTTATGCATCTTCTGAATCTGTTGTTCAATTCTAGTCCCCGATAGGTATCCTACGTCCTTTATCTCCCAACCTATTTTTTTATTACCGACCAATTCTACTATGTCAGATTCGAATAATGTTTCTTTCCCATTGATATCAAATCTCCGCCTAAGATGAAATTCTCTAATCTCTCTTCCTTTGGATCTCCACTCAGATGCAACTTTAATTTCTGTTTTATAACCTTTCGCAAATTGTGTAGCACCTTTTGATGTTTCATCTGCTTTCAAAGCTCTTTGTAAATCATCCATAACGCTCTCAAATCCGGGGATATCATCTACATTATCCATATGTTTAAATGTTGCGTCGTCAATTTTCCCTACTAATTTCTTTCCTTCATCCCCATACCTCCCCATTAAACCGGTTATGGTACTAAATCCATTCTCATCGGCTAGTAATGCCTTTCTTGCAGCTCCAAAGTCATCGATAAACTTGCTTACCTTCTCCGCCAGCGCCTTCCCCATCTTCTGCATTGCGAGCTTCGCGATCGTTACGATA
>JBFMGN010000344.1:0-4555 GCA_040752435.1 Spirochaetota bacterium | reverse complement strand
ATTTTGTTTTTATACTCTCGGTCGTATTACTAACCAATTCATCGAAGATTTTTTTCATACCCATAATGGTATCTTTCCCCTTGCCTATTATTTCTTTAACTTCCCTGTCTTTTTGAATAACAAGATTTCTATATAATCGCTGTTGGGTTGTATCGGCAGCCAGGCCGGATCTAAGCCGTTGGAAAAGCTTACCGTCTTCACCGTCGGGTGAAAGAGAAAGATCGAATTGTCTAATTTTACTCTCCAAATCTTCCATCGCGGCCGCAAGTAATAAAAGCCGATTGAGTGTAATCCTGTTTTGACTAATAGCGCTCCGGCTTATTATCTGTACCAGGTTTTGGACATTTTTTTTATAGTAAATTTTTATATAATTATAGAGCAGGTTTAAAGATTTTATATGAGTAAAAAACGGCAAACCGAGTTTCTTATAATCCAGGGACACATACTTTCGGTAGTAGTGGAACTTTTCCAGCTTCTCACTTTCAAAGAGTCGCATAATTTTTTTTTCAACGACTAATTTGTGTATCTCGGGAAAAAGACGGTCAAATTGAGTGAGAATTCTAAGCTTCAGCATGGAAAGATAGAATTCCCTCAGATAGAGTTTCGGCATGTAAACAAGCAGATGATAATAGGGATCTTTTCTGAAATATTTTATTAATTGCGCCAAAGGCAGCGCGGTCCCCAAGTTTTTGGCGGCACTGAATATTTTTCTTACGCTGTTTATAAGAGCTTCAGCGGTAAAACCATCTTCATCGGTTTCTATTTTTTCTCCCTGATCTTCGCTTTTTAGAATATCAGTCAGATTTTTCGCGAAATCATGCTCTAGCGAGAACGGTTCGTTCACTTTACCGACGGAATAAAGTGCATAGTACATTTTTTCCAAATATTCCAGCGCCAGCATGGCAGAAGCAGTTTTAAAAACCGGTGATTTGTCATCGGGTACAGGTGCAAAATGGAAAAGCGTGAAAAAAGAACGGAATGGAAAGAAAACTACATCTTTAAGATAATAGAGAGGCATTATTTGTTTTTCAATCTCCAAAAAAATATTTTCTGATATTGAATCAACATAAGCCGAAATCCGGTTAAGAATTAAACTTACAATGACATTTTTCAAGCCGCTTTTTGAAAAGAGTCCTTCCATTTCATCAATGGTTATAAAATCTTTTATATTCCGTTTTACATTGGGAACCTTTTGCTCCAGAAGAAATGTGTAAGCCTGTTCAAAAACCCGCGGTTTCTTCCACAGACTACTAAAGAAAGGAACCAGTGGATATACGACACTGTACAATTTGAAAAATAATTCGGCCGTCTTTGGATACAGGTTTCGTGTTTCAAACCCCGTAATACCTGGGCTTTTCCGTTGGATTTCCGATTTCAGGCTCGCGATTTTTAAATCTAAAAAAATTTCTTTCTTAGCTTTGCCGCTTACAATGCTTTTAAACCAAATAATCAGCTTTTTCAACCAGGAACTTCTATCAATATCAACTTTAATCAGTACTTCTTTTTCTTCCGGGCTGTACTCTTTTTTGAAAATACTCTCTTCGGTTTCCTGGTTTAAACTAAGACTTTTATGAATTTTCTGAAGCAGTTCCCTTCTTTCCTGTTCTGAAAGGGAACTTGATAATTCAACAAAAACAGGACTGTCAGCCAAAACCCGATCCCCCTAATACAGTGCTCTAATTAAAATAATTCTACCGCTTTGCATTGTAACAGACAATCTTTCTTCCGTACAAATGTTACTAATTCCAAAATCACCACGCTGCCATTGTAATCCGTCAAGCGGCCACTTTAACCCCCTGGTTTTCATGGTACATTTGTCCTTACCAATTGGAAAAAACGAAACCCTTTCACCTTTTTTTACTTCCAGTTCCAGTGTGGCATCGATGCACACGACCACCTCGTCATGTGTGATCCATCGCAACGGGTAAATTTCCCGCTCAAAGAGGTATAGGATCGCAATTAAATGGTCAAGGCGTCCCCCCCCTCCTCCGACGATCGTAATCTCACTGCACCCATTTTCATGGAGCAAACGCAAAGCTATCTCAGTATCAGTTTCGTCCTTATCTGAATTAAATATCATTACTTTTTCTTTCGGGGACGAGCGTAAAACAGTCTTATCCGACAGCGAGTCCATATCACCCACGATTATATCCGGCATTATTCCGAACGAGGCGGCCAAATCGGCTCCCGAATCAGCGGCGATTACTCGGTCAGCCTCAGCGAGAAAAGATTCAATGAAGCGCTTTTCCGGTCCATGGCCGCCTGTAAAAAGTATTCCTTTCAAATTTTACCTCTTTATAGTAACAATATACAAAATTATCCTATTTTTTAAAAAAAATTAATACCGAAAAATAACAAGAATTATCCTGGTTTTCAAACCAAGGGTAATAATTTTTTGATTAAAGGAAGTTTTTTCACATCCGAAGATCTAAGTAGAATCTCTGGACAGGGAAGTCCAGCTAATTTATCAAGGAGGATAATATGATTATCAACCACAATATGAGCGCTATGTTCGCTCATAGAAACCTGAAGTTCAATAACCTGAGAGTTGACAAAAACATGGAGAAGTTGTCTTCAGGTGAACGCATCAATCGTGCCGGCGATGATGCTTCCGGCCTTGCTGTTTCTGAGAAGATGCGATCCCAGATCAGAGGCCTTCAGAGGGCTGAAAAAAACGCCCAGGATGGAATATCCTTTATCCAGACAACCGAAGGCTACTTGCAGGAAGCACAGGATATAATGCAAAGGATTAGGGAACTCGCCATTCAGGCTTCCAACGGCGTCTATTCCAATGAAGACAGAATGCAGATTCAGGTTGAAGTCTCCCAGCTTGTGGATGAAATCAACCGGATTGCGTCCCATGCCCAGTTTAACGGCATGAACATGCTGACCGGCCGTTTTGCCCGCGAAACCGGAGAAAATATCATTTCGGCCAGCATGTGGCTCCATATTGGTGCTAATATGGATCAGCGGGAGAGAATTTATATAGGTACGATGACTGCACAGGGTCTTGGAATCCAGAGTACCAATGGATTGCCGCAAACCGCCACCTTCATCTCTCTCTCAAGCCCGGATAAGGCCAACATATCTCTCGCTGCGATTGATAAAGCATTGCAAATACTCAACAAGCAGCGGGCGGATCTCGGTGCCTATCAGAACCGTTTGGAACACGCCTCGAAAGGGCTTTCAGTCGGAGCTGAAAATATGCAGGCATCCGAATCCCGCATTCGCGATACTGATATGGCCGAGCAGATGCTGGAGTATGTTAAAAACCAAATTCTTACTCAGGCATCAACTGCAATGCTTGCGCAGGCCAACCAGAAGAGTCAGTCGGTTATGCAGCTCTTTCAATAAGGCTCTTCGGTTTCTTTTAAAAACCTGTAATCATAAAAAAAGCAGCCTTTTAAAAAGGCTGCTTTTTTTTCGTGTACTGCTTGTAAATATACTGAGACTTTATTCCGCACATCGCCGAATATTATAGGCGTAAGCCTATAGATGAAGGCGATACTACAATCGGCCGAAGGCCGTACCATACGGAACGAAGATACTACGGGCCTTAAGCCCGTAGTTCTTCATATTGGCGTATTGACAATTAGCATTATGCCCGTGTTTACTCAAGCTGTGGCTGTACCCCCAATATTAAAAGAAATCGCAAAAATATTTTTAAAAGCCGGTTTTCAATGCTTTCTGGTTGGCGGCGCCTTAAGAAACCTCTATACAAGTCAGCCGGTTACGGATTATGATCTGGCGACAGATGCTTTGCCAGAACAGGTAACCGGACTTTTCAAGAAAGTCATACCCACAGGAATTCGCCATGGTACAGTCACTGTATTGTACAAGGGTCACAAATTTGAAGTAACCACCTTCCGCATAGACGGCGACTACAGCGACTTCCGCAGGCCCGATAAAATAGCATATACACCTTCAATTTTTGAAGACCTTAAGCGGCGGGATTTTACAATAAACTCAATGGCGTTCAATTTGGAGAACTATACCCTTCTCGATCCGCATAATGGCATTAACGATATAAAGAAGAAAGTTATAAAAGCGATCGGAGATCCATATGAACGCTTCAATGAAGACGGCTTGCGTATTTTAAGAGCATGCAGGTTGGCTGCACAACTAAACTTCTCAATTGAAGAAAATACCTTTAAAGCCATAAAAGATAATGTTAGTCAACTGCAATTGGTTTCTGCTGAAAGGCTTCGGGATGAAATAACAAAGATTCTTGAATGTGAAAAACCTTCCATTGGTTTTGAGATCATGGAGCGGGCAAATCTGTTACAGTTCATCCTTCCGGAACTTCAAGCCTGTAAAGGAGTTCAACAGAAAGGTTTCCACAAGTTCGATGTTTATACCCATTCGTTATTAACCTGTGATTTCACTCCTGCCGATCTTGTCTTGCGCCTTTCAGCCCTGTTGCATGATATTGGAAAGCCTGAAGCTTTATCGTTTTCATCGAGTGGAGAGCCGCTTTTTTACCGTCATGAAGAAATATCCGCGCGTATGGCTCATACAATTCTACGACGGTTGAAATTTCCCAAAGCAGTTGAGA
>JBFMGN010000343.1:0-4558 GCA_040752435.1 Spirochaetota bacterium | reverse complement strand
AGAATAAGGGCGAGCAAATCCAGTATGTCTTTACGATTCAATTGTACGATTTGGGTCTTGGAAAGAAAGAGCTCTGCCAGGGGAATCGTAACGGTTTCGATGTTAAGACGGTCGGCGAGGGGGAGAGTATGGCACATCGAAAATTCTCCGATAAATATATCTATTTGACGATTTCTCTCCTCATCATAATAGAGCTGCCTTCGGTCGCCATTAAGAGTATTGAAGGTTTTGTTCGATACATACCCCATTGAAGGTATAAAACCTTCCAGTTTTTTTGACCCGACTTTATCAGTGATAAAATCAATGTCCGGGTAGCTGCGTTCCAATGAACGGTGGGCAGCGTGTTCCGAATGGAGTTTAACAGCTAATCCCCCCATTACCCGGAGTAATATCCCTTGCTTTTGGGCCTCAAAGATAAGACGATTCATCTCGTCTTCAAGTTTAGCATGTGTCGTCATACTTATCCTCTATATGTGCCCTTAAATAAATATGGGCAGAGAAAAATATTCCTGCCCATATCTTTGCACATAATAAAGAAATTATTCAACCGGGATTTCTTTATAAATTTTATTGATATCAATCCCTTTTTTCTTCCTGTACATTTTAAAGGCAATAAAGATAATAAAAGCCAATAAATACAGTGCACCCATAAAAATAACGGAACTGATGTTGGTAATGCCGATTCCGTACAGCTTGTTGGGGTCAAATAGCCATTCATAGAGTAAAAAGATCAGAAAGCCGCCGAAAATGATTCCGGCAATCGTAATAAGCGGAATGCCGGCCACTTTATACTTGAAAATAGGCGAAGCTTTGTAAAGATCCGGTTTTGTGTATGGTAAAAGAATTGCGGCAATCGTCGAGCCGAGGTATGTAACAGCAATCACCAAGGTAGAGCACAAGGTTAAAGATTTGAAGTTAAAGACGTTCCAGGCAAAGAGGGCGGTTATGACAATTGAAGGGATCACCATCAGCAGTAAGGCATAAATCGGAGTCCGCGTCCGGGTTTCTACTTCCGCGACTTTTTCAGGAAGCAGGCGATCGAAAGCGGCAGCGAAAATGACGCGGGTAGAACTGAGAAAGACCGTCCCAGACCATCCGAACCACCAGGCGCTCATGGCAAGGATAAGGACAAACTGAATGATTTTACTGGGCGTCATAAAAGCTGCCAGTAAAGCAGGATAAGGCCAGACAGGAAGAGGCGGAGCATTTTCCGTATATCCCCAGGCGTAATTCCACCATGCTCCGTTGGCTTTCATATAGAAATCCCAACCGATGGTTTTGTTTATTAGAAGAAAGAAAACACACCCAAGCAGAGTGGTAATTATCAAAGCCCAACCCATTCCCCAGAAGTTACGTTTGAAATCAGTCGCGCCGCGAACTTCTCCATAGAGTGTGGCGCCCCAGTTCGGCCACAGGTTAAAGAAGACAAGATAGGGTATAGCTAGAAAAATAGCGGCAAGACCTCCCCCCATCAACGGGGCAATTGCTCCAGCTTCTTCACCGGCTGTAATCGTTGCATCGTAAACACCGGGCGTAGTGCCGAACATTTCGGATGCTTGCTTTTCAAGACCGGCACGGAAGGTATCGTGGTTGTTGAAGAGCAGTATACCGAGGATAATCAATAATGCCGCCATACCGATCCAGAAACAGAATTTTTGAATACGCGAGTACCATTTCATTCCAATCGCAATATAAAAGGATACCAGCACGCACATAATCAGTCCCGAGACAAAAAGTCCGGCCGGCGTCTGGCTGAACCAGAGGGCCGCGTCTTTAGCGCCGAGGATGCCTAAAAGCGGGGTAAAGAACAACTGCCGCAGCATATCGCTGTACAACGGTACCCACAGCCAGAGAATAAACCACCAACCGGTAACAGCAAGTACAAAACCTATACCTCCGCCGAGGATTCGGCTTTGCCATACATAATCGCCTCCGGCTCGGGGCATGACCGCAATCAAAGCGGCGTAGACTATAACCTCGAAAATGATAAATACTCCGCTGATAATCAAGGCAGGGAAAAGCCCGCCCTTCAGGAAATACATCTGACTAAAGATGTAAAGGCCCAGGGTAATCAGATTGATTGAAAATAGGGCATAAATAAAAGCATCAAAAACTGACCATGAGCGCACCAGTCCTGTTGCTTTCCGTAAAAACAAACTACTACCTTCGCCTTCCTGGCCCATTGCTTGTGCCATTGATTGCCTCCTTGTTTTGTAATACTTTATACAAAATACTTTATAACTTGTGTTCACCCATTAAAGCAGCCTGTTAACTTCAGCCTGGCGGTAGGCAAGCCGGCCAGGCTCGAGATATGTTTATTTTTTAAGCCTTTCCACCTCCACCCGACGAATCGGCTATCCGACGGTTAACATATAATTTTCTATCTTGTGAGGGGCAAGCTTGATAAAAGCGCCTAACAGACGACCCTGCTCATACATACTTCCGGGGTTAATGCACAATGTTTTGCCTTGCCGTATCGCTCCTTTACCTTCATGAATATGCCCAAACAATCCCAGTAATGGTTGATATTCTTTGATGATTTCCCTTACCGCATGGCTGCCGGCAGGAACTAAAGAACGCCCGGCCGCTTTCGGTTTAAGGTTCGCCGTTAACTCCGGAACATCGTCAAGGTTGGAACCGTAAGGCGGTACATGAAGGTTGAACACACTGGTTTCTACATTTTTAATCCGGGAGAGCATGGCCTTGTAACGTTCCATTAACTTTTCTTCATCTTCCTCGCGATATGTGTGCCAGGGGGTAATATTACTCCACCCGGAGTTGATCATCTCGTGATGCTCATCAAGTTCAATAACCGTGCCTTCGGCTAATTGGACATGTTTCGCAGTATGGATTAAATCATCCAATTCGAACATATCGTCGTTACCGGGAGCTACATAACAGCGAATACCGGTCCCTTCTATATGCTCATCGGCATAAGCCAGCCATCGCTCGGCTGTTTTAAGGACTTCAGCCGCAAATAATTCACTCACCTTCTCCGGATGGGAGTTAAGTTCGGCAATTTCTTCCGGAGTCGTGCGATATGGATAATATCCCCTGCTTCTGATATTTTTTTCCATCTCTTCCACTTCATTTTCTCTATTTAACTTAAATTCCTGCTCGAGCAAAATTGCTTTATATTTATCCTTCCCCTGGTAAATGATAGGCACAATAGCTTTGCCCGTCATGTCACCTCCAAGGATAATCACATCCGCTTCATAGAATTTTCCGGCATTGATAAATTTTTTCCAGCAAATATCCGAACCATGGACATCGGTAGCAAAAAAAATTGAAATCATCTTTTCTCTTCTTAATCTGTAATTTCAGATAACGGTAAATTGACTATAATGCAATCATTAAAATTTTTAGATAAATATTACGAAAAATAAATTCATCCTTCTCATAAAAATTATAATGGGTAAATTGTCAAATTGTCAAATTTTTTCAAGAGACATAAAATATTTCCTCACTTACGACTAAAACCCGCCTCGTTTAACATACTCGGCCAGGGCTTTTTCTATCCCTTCGTCAATGGGAGGTTTTTCATACCCGGCGATTCTTTCTTTAAGTATTTGACGCGCAGTTTCGTCTGCCCGTTTTCTTCCTCCTTTATCCCACATTTCATAACTGTTCCGGTACAATACTTCCGAAGGGAAAAATTCTGTTTTACAGAGCTCAATTGTAAGCGGCTGGCTTAAATATTCTCCGCCAATACCGACCTCTTTTATTGTCGCAAGACCGATTTCATCATCAGTTATCTTCATGGGGCTCAAAAGTCTTTTCACCATACCGCAAAGTTCTTCATCTATTAGAAACTTTTCAAAACTCATTGAAAGGTAGGAATTTAAAATACCGCAGGAGTGGAGAATAAAGTTGATTCCGGACCGGGCGGAGATAAGCAGCGAGACTGCCGATTCTATGCCGGCCTGTATATCGGGCACATGGGCATTCGTGAGCGCTCCTCCTCCCCTGCTCGGAAGATTGTAATACCGGGCGATTTGCGCAGTGGCGGCTATAATATTGGATGTTTCTACCGCGCCGGCTGCCAGGCCGCCGGTCTTCATATCAGTTATGGCTGAGGCGGAACCGTAGATGACGGGAGTCCCCGGGTTTATCATCTGTGCCAGGGTAAGACCTGCAAGGATTTCGGCATTCTGCAGTGTGAGGACTCCGGGAAGTTTTATAGGCCCGGAAGTTCCTGCCATAATAAGAGATGCAATAACTACCGGCTGTCCATATTTTGCAAACTCAATCAGGGAACTGCACATCGCCTGTGAATATTTTAAGGGTGAAAGAGAATTTATCAGAGAAACCATAACCGGTTTATTTTTTATATTATCCTTAGTACCCCAGACAATACCTGCCATATCCAGGGCATTCCGCGCGCCTTGTCTGGATACGGGGCTGCCCATAAAAGCTTTATCGCTTAAAATAATATTCGAAAAGAGCATATGAAGGTGGGCGTGAGCCGCAGGTACATCCTGGGGTTCCACCATCATAAAGCCATTCATATTGATGTAGCGGGAGGTTTGTACAAGCTTGCAAAAGGTGTTGTAGTTTT
>JBFMGN010000342.1:0-4569 GCA_040752435.1 Spirochaetota bacterium | reverse complement strand
TTGCACGAAGGCGCACGCAGACTATCAGTCGTAACCAATCCAGTTTCTCTTGAAGGAATCATCCTCTTCACACCCGCGTGAACGGCTCTTCTTGCCGACTCGGAGAATTATCCCGCCACAAAGGTGATCAGAGAGGAAATCAATGATTTAAAAGGAGAGTCTGCGACACTTAATAACATCGGTATTGGGTATATGAATAAAGGCGATCTAAACAAAGCGCTCGCGTATTACAAACAGAGTCTCGAGATAAGGCGGAAGATCGGAGATAAAGAGGGCATTACGGCATCGCTCAGCAACATCGGTGTCGTGTACGGGAACCAGGGCGAGCTAGACAAGGCATTAGAGCATATTGAGCAGAGCCTTCAGATAAGAGAGAGGATTGGTGATAAATATGGACTTGGGATCTCACTCCATAACATCGGTCTCGTGCACTGGAACAAAGGCGAATTGGACAAAGCGCTAGAATGCTACGAGCGAAGCCTTGAGACAAAAAATAAAATCGGGGATAAACATGGAATTGCGAGGTCGCTCGCCAACATCGGCAACGTACACCTTCAAAAAGGCGAACTGGACATGGCGCTGAGACATTACAAAGAAGGCCTTGACATCTCTGTGGAGACAGGGGAGAAAAGGCAGGAGGTCCAGAATTGCTGCGGCATGGCTGAAGCGTATCTCGGACTCGAGGACGCGCCGGGCGCCCTTGAACAAGCCGAAAAGGCCCTTGACATATCTGTCGATATCGGCGCCAAACTAGAGGAGGGCATGAGCTGCCGGGTCCTGGGCATGGTGCATCGGGAGATGAAGGATTGGGATAGAGCAGTGGAGGAGTTCGGCAAGGCCATGGATATTCTGGAAGGGGTCGGTAACAAAAATGAACTGGCAAGGCTGTTCTACGAGTACGGATTGATGTGGAAGGCCAAAGGCGACCCCGCCAAGGCCAAAGAATATCTCTCTAAAGCGCTCTCCGAGTTCAAGTGCATGGGGATGAGATTGTGGGCGGAGAAAGCGAAGAGGGCGCTGCCGCAGGTGAGGGAGCATACTAACAACGACAACTCACCAAGGCAAAGCCCCCACCAAGAGGACAGGGGGGCGCTGGAAGGACTGTGGTTCTAAGATGTATCAATTTCGATACGAGTTTGTATCAATAACGATACATTTATGTATCAAATATGTTATAGGGGTGGGAGATGGCAGGCTCGGTCATTGAAAGGGTCTTCGGCACGAAATACCGTGTGCTCGCCTTTTTCGTCGAGCGCCCAGAGGGGGCGTTCTACGTGCGGGAGATTGCAAAGTCCCTTGGCCTCGCGCCCATGACTGTGCACAGAAATCTGGTTGCACTCCGAAAGGGCGGCGTTCTGATATCGAGAGAGGAGGGGGGCAAGCGTTTTTTCAAGATGAAGTCCAGCTACATCACCCGCCAGTTGAGGATATTGACGACCCTCGATTCCGGGTTGGTGCGCGATTTTATGAAGAGATTTCCAGTCCACACTGCAGAGGTAATCGCTCTGTACGGGAGCAGGGCTTCAGGCGAAAGCACAGAGGGCAGCGACTGGGATTTCATAGTGATCGGGAAGCTCGACCAGTTGAGATTGAACAAAATAATCTCCAAGATCGAGCAGAAGCACGGTTGCGAAATCTCTGTGAAGCTATATCCCACTGCTGCGGATTTCAAGAATCTGGAAAGAAACGATCCTGCGTTTTACAGGGAAGTCCTTAAAAATCACGTAGTCTTGAGAGGAGCACTGCCATGAAGGTCAAGGATTGTTTCGAGCAAGGGCTTCTCAAAAGGGTGACGAAAGACGCAGACCTTATCAAAAACACATATTCGATGGCCATAGAGGACATGGCCGTCGCCGAGGAATCATTCAAACAGGGAAATTATGCATGGGCAACAATCCAAGCATACACCAGCATGTTGAACGTCGCAAGAGCTATATTATACTCTGAGGGGATCCGCGAGCGAAGCCATCTCTGTGTGGTCCAATACCTGAGGGAGAACTACTCAGAGGAGCTCAAAGACTTGGTGGAAAAACTTGACGTGCTCCGGAGGGAAAGGCATGCTGCCCTCTATTCGTCAAGAAATTCCATAGATAGAAGCGTGGCTGAGGAAAGGTTGATATGGGGCAAGGAATTCCTAAAAAGAGGAGAAGAGATCCTAAAGCGCGTGAAATAAAACCCGCCCTCTCCGAGTTCGAGCGCATGGGGATGAAGTTCTGGGCTGAGAAAGCGCGGAAAGCGCTGGAAAGCTGCAGTGTGGTGGAGGATTGAGGTATGAGAATGGTGAGGGTGAGGAGGGTCGGGCGTGAGACGCAGAGAGTGACCAGCCTCTACTTCGATATGGAGGGGGCGGCAGCGCCCGGGCAGTTCGTCACGCTCTGGGTGCCCGGGTATGAGGAGATGCCGATGAGTCTTTCTTACATTTCAGAGAGGACTAAAGGGGTCAGCGTGCGTGTGGTGGGTGATGGAACCAGAGCGCTGGCAGCCCTGAAGCCAGGCGCGTGGGTCGGGGTCAAGGGACCCTTAGGCAGCGGGTATGTGCTCCAGGGTGAGAGGGTTCTGGGAGTGGCACTGTATATAAATAGATGGATTATAAACTAGTTTTCGGGCAACAACACACATTTATGGGTTGTGGACGATACCTATCAGTTCCGTCAATTTTTTTCTCTCTCGTTCTAAATATTCAGCAATGCCCTTTTTAATATCAGAAAAAATGTTGAAAGAATAGTAAAATCCTGTTCCGATGCCCACCGCTGTGGCACCTGCCATGATATATTCTAACGCATCGGCAGCAGTCATTATGCCTCCAAGCCCTATTATTGGAATTTTTTGGGTATTGCATTCCTTTATACCTTCATAACACTCATACACCGCCAGAACACCAATGGGTTTTATCGCTGGTCCAGATAAACCACCAAATTTGTTAGATAGAAAAGGCTTCCGACTATAAATGTCAATAGCCATCCCTCTTACAGTGTTAATCATGGAAAGGGCGTTAGAACCTCCTTTAATGGCAGCCTTTCCAATCTCTACAATGTCAGTAACGTTGGGTGTGAGTTTGGTGATAATTAGTTTGTCTCCGAGATGTTTTCGAACTTTTTTCACGACTTCCTCTACTAACTCTGGATCTACACCAAAGGCGATCCCACCTCTTTTTATGTTGGGGCATGATACATTAATTTCAATACCTTGATATAAATCTGATGGCTTTGTTCGAATTCTTTTAGCCAAATTCTCAAACTCTTCAACGGTTTCTGCAGCAATATTTACTATGATTGGAATCCCATATTTCCGTAGTTTTGGTAATTCCTCCCTGAAGAAATAATCAACACCATTATTTTGGAGGCCAATAGCATTTATAAGACCATAGTTAGTTTCCACTAACCTCATAGGGGGATTACCTGCTCTTGGTTTTAAAGTAATTCCTTTCGTAACGAAAGCTCCAACCTCTTTAAAAATAGAGGGGGCGTCAATAATTCTCAACTCATCTCCATGCCCAACTGTACCAGCTGCAGAAAGTATTGGGGCTTCGAGTTCTAATTCCCAAATTTTTGTTCGTAAATCGCTCATCTAATCACTATTCCATATTACTTCATTTGCATCAAATATCGGGCCGTCCGTACATACTTTTTTATAAGTCCGGTTCCCAGTAGGATCTCTCATTTCCAAAACACAAGAGAGACAAACTCCAACCCCACAAGCCATGGGTCTTTCAAGAAATACTTTTAGATTTATTCTTCTCTCTTTTGTTGTTTTATATATTGCCTCCAACATTGCTTTTGGGCCGCAAGCAATCACGCAACTCCTCTCAGCAGTGGGGGCCCCACTGATGTACAGCTCAAATTGTTTAGACACAAAACCTTTGAATACATTGCTTGTCGGGATACCACTCAATTTTGCGACCTCATCCGTGTCCCCTTCTTCTATCGAAACGTAGATTTCTTCCTTATCAAGACCAACCTCTTTTAAGTCATCCACGTAGATATATACACTCTCTGTACTTTCGGTATAGCTTCTTGCATGTGGGTCACGATGTTTTAAATTCTTAAAAGAATCAATCCCGATAAACGCCGTGACTTTCATGTTGTAGTACCGGAAAGCTTGAACCAGAAAAATCAATGGTGCCATCCCAGTGCCTCCTCCAATTAGTAAAAAGCTATCATAGTGGGTCAGCAATTTGTTAATATCTATAGGTGAGCCTAGAGGCCCAATTACATTAATTTTGTCGCCTGGCGATAACCTCCCCATGAATGATGTGCCAACGCCCCTCCGTTTATAGAAAATTTGAATGGTATCTGGAAAAGTTGTATGTAATGCTCGTGAGAGAGGCATAGGTAATCTCATGTATCGTAAGTAATCTCTTTCAAACCCGGCCTCTGTGAAAAATGTTCTGTGAATCCCAAAGGGTCTCTTCAAAAAAGGTGGATGAGCTACTTCATTATTTCCTTTTCTTATCGAAGTCAAAATCGAAGGAATATCTCTATCCTTATAATATGGTTGAAAGGTCTCTTTCATTTTATTTTTATTCATACAGCTAACCAGAAAAAAATGACCAGGAAAAACTCTCTGCAA
>JBFMGN010000341.1:0-4588 GCA_040752435.1 Spirochaetota bacterium | reverse complement strand
TAACTTTGTTGTATTAGAGTCGGTGGTAATTCCGATTACAATGAGCTTTTGCGCGTTTTTCTTTTCCTTTACATGGGTAATCAGTTCTGCTCCATTCATACGCGGCATATAATAATCTGTAACAAGTATATCGTAATTAAACCGGTCGGCAAGCTCGAGGGCTTCGCGTCCGTTGGAAGCTTTGTCATACTCATATTCGAAATAATCCAGAAACCGGCTTAATGCCTCGAGAGTCAATTCGTGGTTTTCTACCAGCAGAATTTTTTTTGCAGCCAGAGTCTATCCTCGTTAAGATCCCAGCGCGGATTCCATCCGCAGCCGTATCGTGCGCAAAATTTCTAGAGGAATAGCATACAACTAACAGTTGGTATTTGTCAAGAAAATTGTACAACCCTGGGTTAGTGGATGTTAAATCATTTTGAATGTAGAAAGTTAGTTGAATAATAAAGGTTGAAATGGGAACTTACATGACTCCTAAAGAGATTGGCGATAAGATCAGGGAATTCAGAAAACAGCGTAATGTAACCCAGGCAGAATTGGCGGAACGGATTAATGTCTCTTTCCAACAGGTACAGAAGTACGAGAAGGGAAAAACCCGTATTTCCCTGCAACGGCTGATAACAATTGCTAATGCTTTGCAAATTCCTGTAAGCGCCTTCTTCGAGGATTATCAGGGCTACCCGGTTTCTGAGGACCGCAGGGAGTACACCGCGGGTAAAGATGATGGTAAAGATCACTTTGTATCATTAACCAGTGAAGAAGCGGGACTGATAAAACTTTTCAGAAAGATATCCAATAAAAAGGTCAGACAGGGGCTCATTACTTTTCTAAAAGGAATAGCGGAGATTGAGAAGGAAGAATAGAAGAGGAACACTACCACCGCCCTTCCTTGCTTGACACATCAGAGCCGGCAATATATAGTTGTGTATGTATGCGGGGGTGTAGCTCAGATGGCTAGAGTACTTGAATGGCATTCAAGGGGTCACGGGTTCAATTCCCGTCACCTCCAATAAAAATTATGAGTGATAATCAAAAATTTGAAGGTCAAAGCATTTTTGCAGGCGATATAGACCCGGAAATCGCTGATCTGATTGAAATCGAATCGGAAGATGCGAATGACCAGCCTGCGTTTTCAGACCTGTTCGGTGAAGAGAAAGATGAAGGCGCTCCAACTGATAAAGCCGCGATTACAAAAAAAGCTTTTCCCAGGATAACAAAGAGGGAAGAAGCTCCAAAACCTTTTTTCAACGATAAAGATTTTTATAAAAAGGTCCTGTCCGGTGAAGGTGATGAAGCTCATAAGATTCATGAGCTTCTAACCATGTTCTTGAAAGTTAAAGACCCTCAGGAAAAATCTCTCTACCGCAACAAGCTTATACCCGCATACTGGAACCTCGCTGCTAATATGGTTTCCAGGATTTGTACCCCCCTCTCTCTTCCCAAGATACTGCTTTTGAGGTTCGGTGTTCTTTTGCCTACCCTGATTTCCCAGGATCAACGCGACCTGTTGTCGAAAATCATTTTTGATAACAACCTGGACGAACCTATCCACTATCTCGATGAATGGTTGAAGAAGGTTGCCACAGGGCAGGTTACATCGTCTGCCACTGATGAAACAAAGGTTGTAAAAAGGGACGAGAATCAGAAACTTCTTACGCGGCTGGAAAAGGCGCGCGGCCAGAGTAACGTGCAGTTGGATCTTCTTAAAGGGAAGATAGCAGAAATGGAAACTTTGGAGGCGCTGTTAAAAACAAGAGCAGAGAACATATCGAAACACTCCATGCGCCAGGAATATCCTGGATTAAAGGATTTCTATACAAACTCACAAAAGGCGGACCTCAATGAAGCGGCGGAGATAATTAAGAAGCTCAGCCAAATAGATAAAGAGATAGCGGCTTTTTACAATGAGCTGGATGAAGCCAACCGCCAGTTGAAAGAACTTGAAGAGAAAGCCACGCAACTGGGTGAGAGTATCGGTGTCGACAGCCAGGGTCTTATGAAAGAATTTAATACTGTCAGGCAGATGATCAAGCTCTGCGTGGGACGGCAAGGTAATCACTTCCCCATTCTAATGCAGCAGTATTTCAGGGCGAATATTGCGGATATCGCCACCCGGGAAAATGTTATTGTTGAAATGGCTGCAATCGAGGCTTTGGACCCCGGATTATTCGAGCGTTCCTTTAAACGGCAAACCAACCGCATTGTTCCCCATGTAATCCTGGTTCCCAGCTATGGTGATAGGGGGATGTGCTGGGAGCCTTTTGAAAAGTATAACCGGGCTACCAGCCGGGGCAGGGTAGCCATTCCTCTTTTCCCGAAGGACCTTCGAACGGCCGTGCTGTACGCAATGGCCGATTTGAGGTGGCAGGTAGCCAAGGAGAAGGCCCAGCACTACTGGATGGAAGAGGGTTTAACTGGGAAATATTATCAATGGTTCACCCAACATAAAATGAAAGGCGATGTAAAAGAGCAATTTATCCAGGATTACATCTTCTGGATCCAAAAAGAGAGCGAGGGTACCCAGAAGCTTGAGAGAGACGCACGGGGTGTTTTCTGGCGTGAAATCCCCTTTCCTCAGGAAATTAAAGAGAAACTTAAAAACAGGGGATTTGTATACAGCGAGTTGTATAAAAAAGATCAGAATCGTGCCATGTCTGACGGCTATTGAGGCTTATTTCGCCGTCTGAATATCGGGTGGAAATACTTATCCATATCTATCCGTTTTGATATAAACTTTATAATATTATGGTATATAAAGAATGAACCCACGATGGATCCAAAAAAGATAACCATAAGAATAATCTGTACAACCGCGGAGGATGTTTGCTTGGGAATTACCAGAGATATAACCGTAAAAGCGACAAAAAAGAGTATGATCATGATAGCAATATTAACTATGGTAGCCGCAAGTATAAAAAGGAATGTATTAACTTTTTTGTTCATGCTTGCCAACTCCTTCCCTGATAAAAAATGTGAAGACCAGTACCAGGCCTGCTACGACAACGCTGGAATCGGCTGCATTGAATGTCGGCCATCGTTCCAGACCGAAAATGCCGAAAAATTTTACGTCGATAAAATCCACCACTCCTGAAGGGCGGAAAAACCGATCGATCAGATTACCCATTCCACCGCCGAGTATTCCGGCAATTGCCCAGCGCTGTGTCCAGGTTAATTCCTTTGATTTAAGATAATATATAACCAAAATAAGAAGTACAATTATCGGTAGAATGGAAAAAAGAAGTGATCTCATGAAATCCGGCAGGTCTCGGCCCATGCTGAAGGCAATACCCGGGTTGCGTGCATGAATTATTCTTAAGAAGTCTCCGAATAGGGTAAAACCCACGGTATTTTCTCTTATAAACGCGGTTATTAAAAATTTAGTCAATTGATCCGCCAGGATAATTGCAAGGGTTAATATGAATGGCAGCAGTTTTTTCTTTTTATCTTTCTCCACTTTCTTTTTTCCTTAATTTTTTTAGTTGTCAATCCCGCTATAATCCTGTCGGTACATTTATAAATGTGGTTGTAAGCCCTGTATCAGCCTTGATTTTCTCCGATAATTGCCGGACCCCCCATACCTCGGTATTGTAATGCCCTCCGAAAATCACGTTAATCCTTGCTTCCTGGCATTGGTGATAGATTTCATGCGACGCATCCCCGGTGACGAAAAGATCGAGGTTTTCCATTATCGCCTGCTCAACTTCCCTCGGTGCACCGCCGGATATTACACCGGCGGTTCTTATCTTTTCCGGACCAAAGGGAAGAACTGTTGTTCGAGCCTGATCCTGCATTCCCATAAGTTGGATGATTTCGGTTAAGGTTTTATCTTCGGGAAATACACCTTTGTATCCAATTTTATAACCCTTATACAGGCCAAAAGGTTCTACAGCTTGAAGACCGAGGAGTTTGACGATTCCGGCGTTGTTTCCGAAAGAAGCGTGCATGTCGAGAGGCAGATGGACGGCATATAGGGCCAGGTCGTGATCTAAGAGAAATTTAAGCCGCTGGTAATGGATACCGGTTATAGGGATGGCCTTTCCCCAGAGTAAGCCGTGGTGCACGAAGAGGAGCTCCGCACCCCAGACCGACGCCCTCGTAAAAACTTCCAGACAGGCATCGACGGAGAAAGCCACCCGGGATATTTCTTTATTATTTCGTGAAACTTGAATCCCATTTACTGACGAATCAGTTCCCTCGAGTGGATCAATAGCAAGAAGGTTGCGGAGGTATATATCAATGTCTCTCAAAAGCATGATGTATTATAGCCGGGGGAATGCATTTTTCAAGCCCTTCGGTTTAAAAGATTATCCAGAGCATCGTGAGCCTTTAAAAGCGAACTGACAACAGCTTCCGCCTCCCGGCTTGAATTAAAAATAATTTCGAGGGATTTAAGCCCGTCGGTGAGGGCTTCGTTCTGTTCTTTGATGGCGCTGGAAATCATAGCTAAATTTTCGGTTGTTTCGTTTACCGAAACAGTGTTGCCTTGAAAAGTGCTTCGTATTTCCATGAATTCTTTTTGGAAATTCTCAAGGATTTCAAGAAAATTGTTCATTTTGGAGGTAATTGTAGTGATGGAAGTGCGGAATTC
>JBFMGN010000340.1:0-4590 GCA_040752435.1 Spirochaetota bacterium | reverse complement strand
ATAATTTCCGTCTCGGCTTCCGCTATGTCGAAAGGCGGAAAACCGAGTTTAGCCTGAATACAGAAAAGGGAAATAAGAAAAGCCAGAACACCGGATATGCTGCCGATTACGGGAATACCTGCTATCTCGGTCAGCTTTATACTCAGTCCGCTTTTTACGATCACGGTCGCCAGGCAGATCAGAAACGGCAGCTCGTAAGCAAGAATCAACTTCATCTCCCTGCTCGCCCCTGTCGCTGCCAGGGGATTAGCCGAAGATAAACCTCCCAGCATGACGGAGATTGAAGGCAGTATAAGAAGGTAGACAACGACAATCAGGTCTCCAACAAATGACACCTCGCCCACATTAGCCAGCCAGAGGATAGTGGAGACAATGGTAACGGCGGAAAGACCTAAGATCGGAGCCAGAATAAACAGAGTCCGGTTGCCCTTCTCCGGCAGGAGCGTCTCTTTTCCCAAAAGCTTAAGGACATCGTAAACCGGCTGCCCAAGCGGCGGACCCACCCGCCACTGCACCCGGGCCGACACCTTTCTGTCTATCCAGGTTGAAAAGAGGCCTGCCACGACTGTAAAAATGAAACCGGGAAAAACAAGAAATGCAAAAATATACTTTGCCAATTTTATCGCCCTCTTATGAGATATCTTTCTGCCAGGTCCTTACCCTGACCAGCACGCTGTTGTTAAGAGCAAAAATATTCTTTTCCGGCTCTTCCGCATACTCACCGAAACTGATGGAACCGTCATTACACGCAGCCGCACAGAGAGGAACTTCCGCTTCAGTTAAGCGGTCCCGACAGAAATCACATTGGGAAGTAGTGAATGGAATAAGCTCGTCGAGGATGGTGCCGAAGGGGCATGCAATCACACAAGAGTTACATTTAACACACAGCATCGTGCTGCGACGGACAATTCCGTCCTCGCCTCTTTTCAGGGCCTCCTTGGGGCAGGCCCTTACACATGTTCCCTCTTCACAGTGGCGGCAAAAGAGACTGAAAGCCGCCTGCTCCCGGAGAAAGGTGCCTCCATCGTTTTCACGATGATGGTAGTAGCTGCATTGAACCGACCAATCAGGGTTCTTCGAACTTGTATCCAGGTCCAGGAGTAGTTTGTGGGCTGCTTTAGGCTTCTTTGTCTGCTCCATTCGCTTAAGGTCCTGCTATATCCAGATTTCCGGAATACTCTTTATATCTTCATAGTTGAAAACCGGTCCATCTTTGCACACATAATACCTTCCCAACCGGCAATGCCCGCATTTGCCTATTCCGCAGCTCATATTCTTTTCCATTGAGAGGTAAATGTCTTTGGGTTTGAAACCGATTTCCAGGAGTTTAAAAGTCGTAAATTTCATCATAACCGGCGGCCCGCACACCACCGCCACACTGTTTGTCAATAAACCGGTGTCGAAGTTATCCAGCAGGGTCGTTACCAGCCCGACATGGCCTTTCCAGCTTTGATCCCCGACATCGACTGTCAGGGTAACATCTATCTTCTCCGCCCATTCTTTAAGTTCTTTTTTATATAAAATATCATCCGGGGCTTTGGCGCCGTACTTTAAGATGATGCGCCTGAAATCCTGCATTCTTGCAAACAGGGCATGCAGCAAAGATTTTAAAGGCGCCAATCCGCACCCGCCTCCTAAAATTAAAATATCCTTCCCTTTAAAATCATCCAGGGGATATCCCATACCGAAGGGGCCTCGTAATCCCAGGGCATCCTTCCTGCTCATCCGGTGCAGGATCGATGTCACCCTCCCAGTCTTCATGACCGTTACATCCAGCCGTTCCTTTGCCTGCGGAGAAGATGAAGGTGTAAACGGCGATTCTCCAATGCCGGGAACGGAAACCTCGACAAACTGTCCTGTCTTAAACTCAAGCTGTTCCCTCGGTTTTAAAACAAAGGTTTTAATAGTGGGGGTCTCATCCAGTATATCTTCAATTTCAGCCTCGATCGGCAGGTAGGGGTTACTGTAAGTCATGCCGTTGCAAGCTCCTTTAATACCTCCCTGATATCTATTTTGGCTATACATGCCTCGATGCACCGCCCGCATCCCGTACACGCGGAATCACCGATTTTATCCTGAAAAAAATCGAACTTTTTAACAAAGCGATTACGAATCCGCTCGGCCAGTCTTTTCCGGGGATTTGCACCTCCGGCCACCCGGGCAAAGCCCATATATTGGCAGGAATCCCAGAGCCTTACACGGGTAAAGCCTCCCTGTTTTTCAGCGAAATCTTCCAGGATAAAACAGTGGCATGTAGGGCAGACTAAATTACATGCACCGCACTCCACGCATTTTTTTGAACGTTCTTCCCACATTCCGGATTGATACTTGCGCCTGACGTTACCCTGATGATTGTTTTTATCGGGAATACTATCTTTTGAAATTTTTTCGCCGTACTCTTTAAGGAATTCTTTTCTTCTCCGTTCTCTTTCTTCTATGCGGTTCGAAGTCGCCTCACGAAAAAAAGACTTGTAAGATTCAAAGAGAACCTCGCCCTTCTTAGAGCCGGCGGAAAATAAAAAGCCGCCTGGAATGGAGGAGAAACTAAGATCGTAATTTTCTTCCGGAAATGGTTTGATACCTAACGCATTACAAAAGCATGTCTCTTTGAACTCCGAACAATCGCTTGCAATTATCGTCGTCGCATCTCTCATGTTAATATAGAAAGGATCTTTGTAGTCATCACTTAAAAAAACACTATCTAAAATTGTAAGGGACTTAAGATCACAGGCTTTTGCACCCAAAATGATCTGTCTCTCTCCCTCCGCGGCAACAGCACCGCCTTGGGAGAAATATGTTGCAACAGTTTTTCTTGGTTGAAAAAAGAACGACTTAAGCGGTTCGACAGTTCTGAAACTGTTTACGGTAAGTTCCTGGGCAGAATCGCCGGAGTACTTTTTCCAATGGAAATCGTTCTCCCATCTCTCTGGTGTATAAACTTTTGAAACCTTGACAAGCTCGAGAATGAATTCCGCCATTCTATTTGATTCTAGAAATTTAGTTTCCATTCAGTCTCTCTCAATATGTAAAGACTAACGAACCCTTCTTTAGAATGCTTGCCACAAACACGATGTACGGAAAATTATATAATATTATTTTTTTAAAGTCAAATAATTTTTTTTATTTGTTTTATTCCTAACTAAATAGAAAAGGAATGCGGATAGATTAAACAAGTAAAATTAAACAAAAAATGACAAAATATTTTTATGACTTTTTTACTGATAATTTTGAACAACTCTTAAGCACCAAAAAATAATATCTGGGGTTACTCCAACCTGTGCTTTTCTTCCAATTCCAGCAGCCATTTCTTTCGCCAGATTTTTCCCCCATACCCGCCCAGGCTGCCGTCCGCCCTGATCACCCGATGGCAGGGAATTACAATCGAGAGATAATTGGCTCCATTGGCAGTGCCTACGGCCCTTAAGGCACCCGGCCGGCCGAGTTGCCGGGCAATCCAGCTATAGGAGCGGGTATCGCCGTAAGGAATCTTTACCAGCAACTTCCAGACAGCCATTTCAAATTGAGTACCGGAAACATCGATAGGAACACTGAAATTATTCAACTGCCCATTGAAATAATTTTCAAGCTCCTGTCCAAGCTTATCCAGGTGGAGATTATTACCCTGAACAAGCTGCCTCTTATAACGCTTTTCCACCCGCTGCTTTATTCTATCTACTCCACCCCGGTCATGCCATTCCAAGAAACAGACACCCAGGTCTGTAGCTCCCGCAATCATCATGCCCAGGGGGCTTTGAATATCTGAAAAAAAAATTCTACCGTTTGGCATATACCCTCCCCGGCGTACAGCCGAATTGTCGAAAAAAGGCCGCTCTAAAACCGCTGGCCGATTGGTACCCGCAATCGTAGGCGGCCGTTAAATAATCATCCCCGGCTTCGATCAATTTCAAGGCCTGGTTCAAACGTATTCGCCTGTGAAAAGCGAGGGGAGTGAGGCCGAGGTGATTTTTAAAATATCGCCGCACCGTTGAAATATCAACCAGACTCAATTCAATAAGTTTATCCTCGTTCAATCTTTCCATACTATTTGCATGCATATAGTTGAGAAGTTTATGAAGCCAATCAGGCAGTACATCCGGGTACTGGTCCGACTTACATCGCTTGCATCCCCTAAGCCCGTCTGCGATCGCTTCTTCCCGGCTCGCATAAAAAACCACATGCTCAAGCTTCGGCAGCCTGGCTTTACAAGACGGCAGGCAGTATATTCCCGTTGAAATGACTCCAACGTAGAATTTGCCGTCATAAGAGGCGTCATTGGTACTCATCGCGGTAACCATTTCCCGGAAACTGAATGGCAGCATATAATCAATTTTACCTTTTTATATTGACATGTCTACCGATTTTCGGGTAAGGAAATAAAAAGGATTGCTTTAACGACCCACATGCTATAGAATTTTCTTAATAGATATATTCGAAGGGGGCTACCCAATATGCCTGCCCAGGCTTCTCGCCCTCGAAGGGGGCTACCCTCCTTTATCGCCCTAAGAAATTTCACACAGAGTACACAGAGACTAAGGAGCGCAATAAGGGTACAGGCAATCTGCAGCGCTGCTCCTGCCTGAATTCTAATAC
>JBFMGN010000034.1:0-12486 GCA_040752435.1 Spirochaetota bacterium | reverse complement strand
ACAGCCCAAAAGCCGGATGAACTGGAAAATGAAAAAGATTTTTCAGCGGTAATCCTGGCTGTAAACTCTGCCGATCTTCTATCCTTGTATCTTCCTAAAATAAAAGACGGAGGAAAGATGCTCTTGTTTGCCGGATATCCCCCCAATTCCATTCTGGAAGTCGATCCCGATCATATCCACTATAGGGAAATATCGCTTTTGGGGAGTTTCGGATATGCCTCTCATCATTTCTCCCAAGCGCTTGCCCTTATTACAAACAGCAAGAGCCGCTATTCACCTTTCATAACCAACGAATACACTCTGGAAGAAGCGGAAGACGCTTTTCAGATTCTGGAACTTGGTAAAGCCATGAAAGTCATTTTCCGGATGAAGCGGATATGAAACTGCGTGAACTTACCAAAAGAAATAAACGAGATGAAGCCTTTTCAGCTTTTGTCTGTCTTCTCCCGGCAATTTTACTGGCAGTTGTTTTCATATTTATACCGATAATTTTTGTCTTTTACTTAAGTTTTACCGATTGGGATCTTACCAGGGTAGAAAAAAATTTAATCGGGGTAAAAAATTTCTCGTATCTTTTTACCAACCAGAAATTTCAAAAGTCTATTGTAAATACCTTCTATTTTGCCTGTGCCAAGATTCCTTTGGATTTGATTTTAGCCTTGTTCCTGGCCGTGCTGCTTGATAAACAGATAAAGGGAAGACGATTTTTCCGGGCGGCCTATTTTGCGCCGGTTATTACTCCTCTTGTGGCCTCTTCCCTCATATGGATATGGCTGTTCGACCCATCATTCGGGCCGTTGAACCTGCTGCTCGGGTTTTTCGGCCTAAAACCTATCCCCTGGCTTTTTGACCAACACTGGGCCATGCCGAGTGTCATCCTCTTTTCCCTCTGGCAGGGGCTTGGATATGATGTAGTTATCTTCCTGGCCGGACTTCAGGGTATACCACCCGTTTATACGGAAGCGGCGGTCATTGACGGCGCAAATTCCAGGCAGGCATTTTTCAGGATTACCCTGCCGATTTTATCTCCGGTCCTCTATTTCGTAATTCTCATAGGGATAATCAATTCGTTTAAAATATTCACTCAAATTGCCGTAATGACCCCGGATGGAGGTCCCCTCTACAGTACAGGGGTAATGGTTTTCTATATTTACCAGTTGGCTTTCGTCAGCTTCAGGATAGGACGGGCTTCGGCCGCAGCCGTCATTCTCTTTTTATTAATACTGGCGTTAACCGCTATTCAGAGAAGGGCAGGGAAAAAATATGTCCAGGTTGAATAAACCGCGTATAATTCCTGTAAAAGAGATCTTTACCTATCTCTTTTTAACCGCCGGGCTGGTTGCCGTGCTCTTTCCCTTTGTATGGATGCTCCTCTCCGCGTTTAAGACAGGCGCCGATGTTTATACTTATCCCCCGAAATGGATTCCCACAGTCTGGAAATTGGATAATTTTGCAAAAGTGTTTAAAATGGTCCCCTTTGCCCGTTACTATTTTAACAGTTTTTTTGTGACAGGCCTGATAACACTGGGTCAAATTTTTGTATCCATGCTGGCGGGCTATGCCCTGGCCCGCCTCGATTTTCCTTTTAAAAACAGCATCTTTGTTGTGATACTTTCCACTATGCTTCTGCCTTTTCAAGTTACTTTAATTCCTACATTTCTCATTATCAATAAATTAGAATGGATCGACACCTATCAAGGTTTGATCGTTCCTTTTCTTTTTGCCGGATTTTCAATCTTCTTTTTACGCCAATTCTTTCTCACTATTCCCCTGGATTTATATGAGGCTGCTAAAATTGACGGATGCGGTTATTTCGGAATTCTCTTTAAAGTTATTCTGCCCAACGCCAGACCAGCCCTTGGGACAATCAGCCTTTTTACATATCTCGAATTCTGGCGATCATATCTCTGGCCGCTCATTGTCACAAACTCGACCCGGATGCGAACCCTGCCCATTGGATTAAACTACCTGATGAGCGAAGGTGGAGGAGAATACCAGCTTATGATGGCGGCTTCTCTATTAACGATAGTGCCCGTATTGATTGTTTATGCTTTTGCAGAGAAACAATTTATTAAATCGGTCGTCATGACCGGAATTAAGAACTAAGGAGGACCTTATATGTTTAATTGTACTTTTAAGAAAGCTGTAATACTCACAGTCATTGTATTGATTATCGTAGTATTACCATTGGCTGCCGCAGGGCAAAAGGAAGAGACTGTCACTCCCGAGGTATCCAGTGAACCAGTCAAGATTAGTTTCTGGTATGCCTTGAGTGGAGACAGCGGCGAAGCCTTTAACAAGTTGGTTGCGGCCTTCAATAGCCGTCATCCCTCAATCAAAGTGGACGCGGTATTCTCGGGTAAATATGCCGATACAGCCCAGAAGGTAACAGCCGCTCTGGCCTCAAATACCCTTCCTAACGGTGGAATTATTCCGGCCGGACCGATTTTTACCGGAGGGCGGGGTAATTACAAACTTCTCGATTATCTGGACATGGATAAGGACTTCAATAAGGAGGACTTCTATCCGGTAATCTGGGATTACAGCCGATACCAGGGTAAAATATGTGCTATTCCCTACAATATCAGCACACCGCTTATGTATTATAACAAATCAAACATGAAAGATTCCGGATTGGATACCGGCAAGCCACCCCTGACATGGGAAGAGCTGTTGAAGTACGCCAAGAAAATTACGAAGGATGTTAATTCCGACGGCCAGCCGGATATCTGGGGTGTTGACACTACGGATACTCCCTGGATTTTTAAGAGTTTTCTTCTTCAAAACGATAACATGATTATCGATTCGAAAACCCTGGAACCGCTCTTTACCAACCGGGAAGGGATTGAGACAGCCGGCTACTGGAAAAGCCTGGTTGATGAAAAAGCAATGCCCGTCGGTATGCATAAAAACGCGGAAAAACAGTTTCTTGGCGGCAACCTTGGATTGTATCTGGGCAGTTCAAACCGTATAGGCACATGGAGCGGGCAGACCGGATTTGATTTCGGGGCTGCATATTTGCCTAAGAACAAAAAAAAGGCAGTTGCTATCGGCGGGGCAGTGCTGGTCTTATTCCCGCACAACGACATAGAAGATAAAGCTGCCTGGGAGCTAATTAAATGGCTTGTTCTGCCCGAAAATATTGCCCAGTTTTCCATGGAAACCGGATATATCCCAACTCGCAAATCGACACTCGTTCTTCCTGAAATGCAGCAATTCTTAAAAGATAATCCCCTTGTTAAAGTAGCCTTTGAACAATTACAGTACGGATTTTCTTACTGGCATTTCGAACAAATGGGGGAAATGGATAGAATTCTGGGAGAGGTGCTTGAAAAAATAGAACGAAACGTTCTATCACCGGCGGACGGTATGCAAGCGGCCGCAAAAGAATTAAAGGATCTTATCGGGAATTAACAGTGCTCATATCTTTTTCAACAGCCGCCCTTTTCCCCCGGACAACCCTGGAAGCGTTAAAACTTGTGAAGCAGAGCGGCTTTACAGAAGCTGAAATTATGCCTCAATGCCGGTTCGACCTGACTGCCGGCTTTGCCAAGCAGGCCGGCAGAACAGGCATCCACGTTTCATCGATGCATTTTCCCCTGGTATTCTTCCCCGTTCTCTACAATCCATGTAAGGATATGATGAAAGAAGCGAAGAAAATGGTACGGGACATTGTCAGAACCGGTGAGATGCTGGGTACTAAAATTATAGTAATCCATGCTTTGGCGAAATTAAAACCTTATCAGAAATCACTTTTTGCCGCTCCAGTACTGGAAAACCTGCAGTACCTCTGTGATGCGGCCGCGACCGCCGGTATCACAATCGCCCTTGAAAACAACCCGAAGACTGAGGCCAGTGATCCGGAAAAACAACGTGAAGAAATTAAGAAAATTGACAGAGAGAATCTGGTGCCGGCAGTGGATACAACTGAATCCTTTGAAGCCGGGATTGACCCGATTGTTTTTCTCGAAAAAGCAAAACCCCGGCATATGCATCTCAGCGATCATGACGGCCGCTCGAAACATCTGCCGGTAGGCCGTGGAAATAATAACTGGTCCGGCATTATCGGGACACTTAAAGCACAGGGATATTCCGGCCTGCTGGTAATGGAACCGGTCTATCAATATTTTGTTGAAACTGCCGTTGAAGAACTTTCAAGATCATTTGCCTTTTTAAAGAATTTATTATGAAACACCGCAAGAAACCTGCCTTGAAAATTGGAGTATTTTTCAATCCTTTTGCAGGCAACGTAAATCAGTTTAAAGATATAGCCGGTTCAATTGAGGTTCTCATTGCAAAGGTGGGCGGATTACTGGTCACTGCAGCCGGGGATTACGGGGCAGAATATTTAAAGCATGTCTCCCATACTATCGTTACGGGAACAGAAAAGTATCCCGATGACTTACGTAGAATTGTCAGTGGTTTTTGTGAATGGGGTACGGACATTATTATCGGAATCGGGGGAGACGGTACGCTGGGATATATCGCAGGTATCCTGATTGAGGCCGGTTCCCGGGTTCCCTTAATGGGCGTTGCTTCAGGAACTGCCAATGTCGGTCCATTACTGCGTTTTAACCAGTCAAAACTGCAACAGATAGACTTGCAAAATTTAAAATTTGATCCTGTCGGGGCTATCAAAGTTGGCAGAAATGGAACAGCCGTGGGTTATGCTTTTATAGATACTGTTATCGGTAAAACTTTCCTCGGCACCCGGCATGGTAAAAGCGTCAACCTGGATGCCAAGGTTTTTCTGAACCATGGCCTTAAAAAAACCCGCCCTGTCTGTGGTCTGGATAAGCCTTCCGGTATAAAAGTAGCTAAAAACGATTCTCTGCTTTTTAACTGTGATGAAGAAATTTCACAAATAATTGTATCTCCTCTTCACCATAGCGGATTTTATGTTGGAAAAGCGATAACAGGATTGCTATGCTGGGCGTACCCGTGTAACCTGGCTGGGGCCATTATGTTCAGCAGTTGTGTTATTGTAGACGCCGAGGCTGAGCTACCCAGTAAAGCAATGAAACAGGTGCAGGCCCTCTTTTCCAGGGAGGACACCATCACAATCGAAGGGGTTTCCGGCAATGATTATCTTATTATTGACGGAAACCCGACCTGCCCGGCCGACGGTGTGCTTGAGTTTCAATTCCTTCCCGATGCCGTACTGACAGTCCGGGATTCTGAGAATTCCATTTTACCCATTGTGGTTCAGTAATGAAAAAAAAAACACTTCCATGTTACCGCTTTCAATGCGGATACGAAGTGCGATTGAGAGTTACGCGACCGGTGATGCCCTGGGTATGGTACCGGAGTTCATGACCCGGAATGAAATAGAAAATCAGTTTGGTATCGTAGACCGCCTTCTTGATCCTTCTCAGTCACGCCGGCACTCAAATCTGAAACAAGGACAGATAACGGACGACACCGAACAACTCTTGTACTGCCTTAAGGAATACAGGCAACACGGTATCAGCCTTCGCACTACCTCGGATGCATTGATCAATTGGTTCAACCGTTGTGATCCAGTTGCCAAAGGATTTATAGGAAGAAGCTCACAGAAAGCAATCGAATCTCTCTTGCGCGGTGCTGATCCGGAGACATCCGGACTTACAGGTACGACGTGCGGTGGTGCCATGCGGGCAGCCGCGGCGGCATTGCATAGTAAAAACGTAGATGAACTGCCAAAAGATATTTATGCCTGTGTTGCACCTACGCATAACACCAATCTGGCAATGGAAGGTGCCTTTGCTTTTGGTTATGCGGTGTTCGCAGCCCTGCATGGCGGGGCTGTTGAAGAAACAATCAAATATGCCATAAAAGGCGGTACATTAGGCCGACAGCAGGGGAAATCGCACTTTGCCGGAGCTTCTTCTGTAAAAAGGATTGCACTTCTTAAAAGTTTCACGGCATGTAATCCATCCAGTAAGGAACTGATGGATTATATTTATGATGTGATCGGGACAGGTATGGAAACCACTGAAGTTGTTCCGGCAGTATTCGGAATTTTCATGTTCAACTACGACAACCCGTGGGCAGCAATAAAGATGGGAGCATCCCTTGGAGGTGATACCGACACTATAGCCGCCATGGTAGGCATGCTCACAACCCTGGCCGCCGGAGAGCACAATATCCCCAAGGCTGTTCTTCAGGCCGTATTGGAAATTAATAGTCTCGACTTCTCAGGTATTGGTTTGTAAATTGATCTATAAATCAGATTGATATGTTTCCTCCTTCGCAAAGATCATTATATACAGGTGGATTATGAGCGCTAAAAAAAATGAGACCAGAAGGAAAAAACTGGATGAAGCGATACGACGGTTTACCTGGTTCACGTATTTGGTCCTTGCAGCCGGTTATTAAGCCGCCTTTGGGTTGGGAGCAAAGTGCACAAGGAATATGATGAACCGAAGACGTCCTGGCAACGGTATCCTTTTGAATCATCAGCAGGTTTCTTCATGTTACTGTAATTAAAGGTTAATCATTTGTAATAGAAATTTATTTTGCTTATTATCTTGCAAACGGTGGTTTCAAGTCTTATTCTTGTATATACCCTACAATGATTAGAATACTTTTCATTGATGACGATTCCCAGGCGCATAAAATACTCAAAATGGTACTTCCGGAAGATTATATAATTCTCTCAGCCACCCGGGGTATCCATGGTTTTGAAATGGTAAAGGCGGAAGACCCGGATTTAATCCTTTTGGACATAAATTTACCCGACATAAGCGGATTTGAAGTGTTGAAACGAGTTAATTCAATCCCTTCTTCTCCGCCGGTAGTTATGTTAACTGGATTTTCCGAAACAGACCTGGTAGTCCAGGCAATACGAGGCGGGGCGTGTGATTTTATTACCAAACCATATACCCTTGAAAAGTTACTGAAAAGCATACGGGAAGCCTTAAGCTATCGGTCGAAATACCTGTTTAAGAAGGAAACAGACGGGGAAATCGAAGATTTAATTGGAGAAAGCCCGGCTATCAGGGAACTTAAACGCATCATCGGCGTTTACTCCCACTCTAACAGTTCAATCCTGATTACCGGTGAGACCGGAACAGGTAAAGATAAGGCTGCAAAAATAATTCACGGGTTATCGCGTAGAAAGACAGGTCCCTTTATTGCGATAAATTGCGGAGCCATCCCGGCTTCCCTCTTAGAAACAGAAATTTATGGAAGCGAGAAGGGGGCGTTTACCGGAGCCGTATCAAGGCCGGGGAGTTTCGAACAGGCATCCGGAGGAACATTGTTTCTCGATGAAATCGGTGAAATGCATATTTATTCCCAGGTAAAACTCCTCAGAATCCTTGAAGACAATGAAATTATTCGGATCGGCGGTACAAAAAAAATACCCATTGATGTAAGGATAATTTCAGCTACCAACAAGAATCTTCAGGAAGAAGTCAAAAACGGAACCTTCAGGCAGGATTTACTCTTCAGAATAAATATCCTTCCCATTGAGATTCCACCATTGCGCCAAAGAAAAGAGGACATTCCAATCCTGGCAGCATACTTTCTTCAATCACTCTCGTCTAATAAAAAAAAGATGTCTTCCTCCGCTTATGACAGGCTTACAACCCATAGATGGCCGGGAAATATTAGAGAATTAAAAAATGTAATTGAAAGAGCTATACTTCTTTCCGGTGAAGAAGAGATCGGTATAAAACATATTATATTAAATGGATGAATGGGTAATCTTCTGTTACTGAATATTTCTGATAAAATACCCTTGAACTACGGGAATACGTTGTCCGCTCAGATTACGGGCATCTATAAGTTTGCCGATAACCAGTACGTGAGTATTCTCCACGATTTCATTCTTAACTTGATCCTGAGTTCTACGCTGAGGGATTCTCGCAAAAAAATCAGGGCCAGCCAGCCGGACAATACATTTGTACATTTTAACCGCCTCCAGTCCTACCCATTCCCCGTTTACAAGCTCAATTTCAGCCAGAAAATCTGTTTCCTCTTGGTTAATTATGGATTTGGAAGCAACGGTACCATCCAGGATTAGGAGTCCATTAATGGATGACTCTTTTCCTTCAGCCATGAAGTTATCCAACTCTTTTAAAGTGATATTAAAATCTACTATTTTATAAAAATCATTCAATGATTCGCTCAAAAGGAGAGATGTTATTGAAAGAAAAATAAAAAAGAAAAGCATTCTTTTTTTCATATTTGCTTCCTTACGCATGCAGATTCTTTAATATTAAAAGCAATTCATTCTTCAGGTCAAGTATAATTATTTCTACTTTTTCATACTTGACAAAAAGTGTATAATTAAGTAGTTAATAATGTTTTCAACTTTTTTGTGGAATTATTTGACAAAAAAGGTATTGACTAATAATATAAAACCTGTAGAGTTAAAGTGATTACTCTTTGTTTATAAAGAGGTAACATGAATAATAATGATATAGTGCCTGGATTTGATGAAGAAAAAGACGATAGCCTTAAAATTCGTCTTCAAAAAGTCGATACGGTAGAAGGGTGCTTAGTTCTTTACCTCACCGGGTATATTGACACCTATAACTCAAACTTTTTTCAGAAAAGAGTATCAAAAGCGATTGAATCAAGTTATACCCGCTTGATTTTTAATTGCGGCGGATTGAACTACGTCTCAAGTACCGGTATTGGATCATTTACCGCGTTCCTGAAAGCCGTGAAACCAAGAGGCGGAGATCTTGTTCTGCTCGAAATTCAACCAAAAGTATATGAAGTTTTTCAGCTTCTTGGTTTTTCTCAATTTTTTAATATAAAAGATAACCTGGATGAAGCAGTTGACTTTTTCGTAAAAGGCGGACAAACAGGAAGTACAAATTTATTTCCAAAAATATTCAAATGTCCAATCTGTTCAAAAAAACTCAAAGCTACTAAGGCCGGTCGCTTTCGTTGTTCCGAATGTAAGACAATCCTCGCTATTGATAATTCAGGCCAGGTTTTTCTAGGTTAATATGCGTACCCAATAAATAGCTGATAGGAGGTCTCAAAATGAATATAGAAAAACTGGAAGGATACATGATCAATATAGGTCTGACCTTCGAAAATATCGGTAAAAATACCTGGGTGATTAATGACATTGAAAAAGGATTGAACAAGGTTTTCATAATCGCAGACGATCCCCTCGTTACTATTCGAGTAAAAGTAATGGAAGTACCAAAAGACAACCGGGAGGCTTTCTTTAGAGAAATATTAACTCTTAATGCAACCGATTTGATTCACGGGGCTTATGCGCTTGAAAATAATGATGTTATAATAATTGATACCTTGGAATATAATACACTGGACTTTGAAGAATTTCAGGCTTCGTTAGATGCAATTGGTCTGGCATTGGCACAGCACTATCAGCTTCTCTCGAAATACCGGAATAATTAAGCTAGGAGGATTCCTATGGGACTATTTGATCGCTTTAAACGAGTAATAAAATCAAACCTCAATGATATGATTAGTAAAGCTGAAAATCCGGAAAAAATGCTCAATCAGCTTATCATTGATATGAATGAACAGCTTTTTGAATCTAAAAAAAGTGTCGCATCGGCGATCGCTGATGAGAAAAAGCTGGAACGCCAGATGAATCAACATTTAGTACAGGCGGATGATTGGGAGAAAAAAGCCAGGCTTGCTCTTAAAGCAGGTAAAGAGGATCTTGCAAAAGAAGCCCTCTTAAGAAAACAAGAATATGATAACCTGGCTGTGCAGTACAAGTCCCAATTGGAAGCCCAGCACGAATCAGTAGAAAAGCTAAAAACTTCACTGCGCCAGCTTCAACAAAAAATAGAAGAGGCATCGAGGAAAAAAAACCTTCTTATCGCCCGGGCGAAACGGGCCGAGGCTCAGAAAAAAATTCAGGAAACCATGGGTGGAATGTCCGACACCTCCGCATTTGAAACCTTCGATAGAATGGCTGCAAAAGTCGATAGGATAGAAGCCGAAGCTGAGGCGATGCAGGAATTAGAAGACATGAGTAAAGGAAGCAGCTTAGAAAAGCAATTCGAGGCGCTCGAATCATCCGGCGCCCAGGCGGATTTACTTCTGGAAGAATTCAAGAAGAAAGAAGGCATTGAGTAATCCCCCTTATCATATCTGTAACCGGTGCCCGCTGCCCCTATCGCAATATGTAAAATCAACTTTATTTCCACCGATGCAGTTTTGCATGAACGGATAAAAGTTTACTGTAAACGGCAAAAACTCATCCAGATCATTCACTCCGAAAAACCCTGCCCGGAAGAGGGCTTTCATGTTTATATTTCCCCGGTAGAAGATCTCCACCTCCTGCTGTCACCTGGAGGAAGACCCAAAACGTGGCTGCCGGTCATTGGGTATGGTGATTCTTCTTTGCTGCCATATGCATTTTTGTCCGGTTGTGCCGATTACCTGAAAAACCCGTGGACACCGGAAGAACTCTATCTGAGAACCAGGCAATACGCTAAAAGGACCCACATCGATTTCCCCTGGGGATCTATCCATTTCTCAAAGACTGTTATTACATCTCACATCGGATCTGAAGAGCTCACTATACAGGAATTTAATGTTTTAAATACTTTAGCGACTCAAAGAGGTAATACCGTGCCCCGGGAAGTTCTCTATTATTCAATCTGGGGATGTCAGGGATTCGACTCCCGAGTGGTCGATATGCATATATCAAACTTAAGAAAAAAATTAAATCGTCTGGTACCCTTGCATTGCCGCGGGATTATAAAGACCTCGCGAAAAATCGGCTATTATATTCCATGACAAGCACTTGAAAAGCTGAAAGGATATTATGTTTACAACTTGTGGATAACTCGTGAGGCTCTCACTTTGTCCGGTTTTATCCATTTCAAGCGTATAATAATATCTTTTTTGGGTATACTCATGTTAAGTTATATTTTTTAATTTATTACATATAAATAAATAATAAGAATAGTGCCTCAAAAATAAGAAATGGAAAATTCAGGCAAGGAAAAACCTTTTTATTCTCAGGCCTACATTAACTCTTCGATAATTGAATAGTTTGTGCATAACTTGTGGAATTCCTGATTATAATTCTCTAATTTGATGATAGATAAGAAAAAAGATTATTTCGGCCCGTATTTGACAACGAGCGGCTATCTTTTACATGTCTTCACAAATGACCGCTGTGCCATAGACGAGATATTCAGCCGCCGATTGCATTACACTGGTAGTGGCAAACCTGAGGGCGACGACCGCATTCGCTCCCATCTTTTCGGCATCTTCAATAAGTCGATCGATCGCCTGCTCTCTCGATTCAGCCATCAGCTTGGTATAATCCGAAATTTCGCCGCCGACAATATTTTTAAATACTGCCATCAAATCCCTTCCGAGATTACGCGCCCTTATCGTATTACCGCGTGTAAGACCTAAGACCTTCACTATCTTTTTCCCTGGAATATTTTCAGTTGTTACAAGGATCATTTCAGCACTCCCTTATACCTGTCATTTTTACTCTCCCTGATTCTATCAGCAATTGATACTCCCAACAATACAACAATCCCGCCCAGTAAAGCTCCAATTGCTATTTTGATAAAAAGGTCTGCGCTTTTATCGATGAACAGTGAAAAGACAGCGTAACCCAGAAGAAGCAGGTATGAACCAAAAAACAAAATTTTACCTGCCAGGGCCGTGGTTTTTCGAAGTACTTTCCCGGGCAGCGCTTCAAACCATTCCGGCTGCGGCTCCGGCACTGAAAGACCCTTCATCCGGCGTTGTAATTTCAGTAACGAAATATATTCATCCCTGCATTTATAGCAGGATTCCAGATGCCCGATTACAGCCGGAATTTCAGATTCCGCCAGCTCATGATCGGTTAGGGCCTGCATCTTCAACTTTATTGCATCACAATCCATCATTACATATCCTCCTGCACTAATTCTTCCTTAAGCTTCAGCCTGGCGTTATACAAGCGGGACATAACAGTTCCTGCAGGAATCGACAGGATCTCCGCAATTTCTGCATAACTGCAATTCTCAAAATGCTTAAGGCTGATTATCTCCCTCTGATTCTCGGAAAGCCTGGACAAGGCTCGCCTTATCTTTTCCGCCTCCTCTTCCCGGAATAGCTCACTTTCAGGAGTACTGCCCGACGAAACCAGATTCTCCGGCAGTGAGGCCTGGGATCTCCCACGGCTTTTCAAACGATTCAGGCACAGGTTTTTTGTAATCCGATAAAGCCAGGGATACAACGGACGCGAGCAGTCAAACGCTTCCAGATGTTTGTACGCTCGAAGAAATACTTCCTGGACAATGTCGGAAGCATCTTCAACATTATGAAGAAAGATAAAAGCGGCATAATAAACCCTCTTTGAGTAGCTCTTAACGAGGGTTGAAAAAGCATCTCTGTTACCGCTTTTTGCTTTAAGGATCAGTTCGGCGTCCATTACTCTATAATAGTACAGACAAACCTAAAAAATATTCATTTTCTTTAGACGAAACTCCGATTTTTGTCTTATGGCACTACCGATCTTAATGATTGACTAATAGAATCTAATACGACATT
>JBFMGN010000339.1:0-4607 GCA_040752435.1 Spirochaetota bacterium | reverse complement strand
GAAAACCGATTCTGCGAAGGAGGGCCATGGTTCCACTTTCCACGTTAAACCGGAACCGGCTGCCGGTTGACAAAGAGGCTGGAGCCTCAATTCCAGCCGGGGCTGTTCCGAAATTAACCAGTGAGGCGCCTGTACCCAAATACAACCCGAAACCGATAATCTTGTAGCCGGCAAAATCACCGGCAAAGGTACCCTCATCATTGAAAGACTCCAGGAGATACGAGGCTAACTTTTCCACCTCATATTCAGCCAGGAGCAGATTCCTTTTACGTTCGGCTTCAACAAAAAGCATAATGGGGACACAGAGGACGAAAAAGAGGATTGCCAGCAGCAGAACAAAAAATACATTATCTTTCAGACGCCTTTTCATATTCTTTAGCGCGGATTCCATCTAATATTATTCGCCCGACGCCGCTGCCGCCGCGGTCGGACTGTATTCACGTGTGTCGCAGCCTGCGACACCATTTTTAATGGTATAGCATCCGGCGAAGATTTTCAATAAACTTCATAGCGGTCGAAGAGCAAAGATGCCGCTATGGCAAATTATTGTATAGCAAAAACCATGCCAGACTATCGTTTCTTCACCCCAATACCCACTTTAATTCCTTCGCAAGCTGTGAAGCTGCATAATAAATAAGGCTATTAGTAATTTTTCCTGCCCAATGAGACTCCTAATGCGACGGCGGTATAAAGCTTGAGCCCGTCTCTTTGTGAATTTTTTTCATGGGCCGGGAAAGTGAGAATTTTTTTCACAGTAATTTGACGAAGTTCGACAGGCCGATCGGTTGAACAAAGAAGCACGCGATGTTCTCTCTTTTCAGGTAGAGCTTTGAAACGCGGTGATTTGTATAGGACATAGGGTGTGGATGAAGGATTGAAGCTGAATAGTTCAATATATTGCGATGAGTTAGTCAGTATTCCCAAAAAATCTCTTACCAATTACGTTGGAACGCTTTCTGAAGAAAAGATTGAGCAACTAAACAGAACACTGGCAATCGCACTCGCTATAGAAGATCTTTGAGCGATCATCTGATAACACGTAGGATGGTTTCAAGTTCCCGTCGAATACACTGTCATCAAGGGTCAGATACTGCGGACAGCATTCCGCTATTGCCGCGACTCCCCGGGAGCGTGCATCACTCAGCATTGTTATGCATTCCGGCATGGAGTTATGCACGATGTAGAGGGGGCTCTGTGCGGCTTCTGCCAGAATAATGCACCGGCTTACCGCTTCTATTTCTGCTATACCCGGACGGCTCAGGCCGTGATACCTGCAGGAAACCTTTCCTTCCGAAACAAATGCCGATGTGACGCCTTCTACAAGAGCATCGTTTTCTGCGTGAACCATTACCAAAGAGCCTGTTTCCCTGCTTGCTTCAAGGAGTTTTAAAAGTGCATAGTCGTCAGAATAAAAACCGGCTTTCTTAAAAGTAGTAAAAACCTTGAAACTCGGAAAACCACAGTTTACCATTACATCCAAATCCCTGAGACGGCCCCCGGTGATGTCGGTAACAATTCCATGCAGTCCGTAATCAATACATACCCTGCTGTCTGCTTCCGTCCGTCTTGATTCAATAGTCTGAAGAAATGATTCTCCCTGTTTCTGGGTAAAAAAATCAATGATCGTTGTAACATGCCGTTTTTAATGGTGGTCCTCATTTATTCCGCTCCCATTCCTTCAACAGGGCAGACATGTCAGTCTGAAATATTTTTTCCGGATGATTCATCTGCTGGGGTAATATGCACACTGCGGCAAGATGATAATCACGCCATGACTCCAGGGATTCGGGCCCTGCAGGAGCCATTTCCGTTATTGAAGACCATGGAGGCTGAAAAACCTTCTCCGCATTTCCCCGGATACGCGCGGTCATAACCGCGGAAGTATTTGGATTAATAATAATAGATACAGGCATGTTTTATGCCCGGCTGCTGCAAAACTTTTCAAACGCATCGCACATTTCCTGCACAGACAGAATATCCCGTGGGATATCATTATGCCGTAAAGCCTGCGCGAGACGCGTAATCTGAGGGGGTTTCACGAATGTGCGGACAAGAAGTTCCGGTTCCGCAAAGACTTCTCTTGTTGTGCCGTCCATCAGCACCCGACCCTCTCCCAGAACAATCACCCGTTCTGCATATTGAGCTACAATGGGCATCTCATGAGTAATGATAATGATAGTATGATCTTCTTTTTCCCATAAATTTTTCAGAAATTTCATAACCTCGATGGACTGCCTGTAATCCTGGCCGGTAGTAGGCTCATCCACAATAATTACCCGGGGACGCATGGCAAGTATTGATGCAATGGCGACTCTTTGCCTGAGCCCCTTTGTCAGGAAAAACGGATGCTCGTCAAAAATGCCTTTCTCTATGCCGCACACTTTTGAAGCTTCCTCCACCCTTAATCTGACTTCAGCCTCCTTCATCCCAATATTGCGAGGACCATATGCAATTTCCTTGAACACCGTGTTATTAAAAAGCTGGTGATCCGGATTCTGGAATACATATCCGACTCTGGTCACGACTTTTTTCGCTATTCCTCTCGTACGGGTATCCAAATCCCCGATCTTTAACAAACCTTTTGAAGGCCGAAGGAGTCCATTCAGACATTTTGCAAAGGTTGTTTTGCCGGAACCATTTTGCCCGATAAGAGCAATAAACTGGTTGGCATAGATTGAAAGAGTAATGCCGCGTAGGGCATGAGTTCCGTCAGGGTATTCAAATTCCAGTTCATTCGCTTCAATAAGCTTTTCATTTTCCCTTTCAGCGTTCATATCAGATCCTTCTGAATGGAGGATGATAAAACCTTTTCCACCGCAGTTACAGTATCTTCAAAGGTTATTGGGAAAAACCCGTCATCAAGTACGTGTTTTTCTTTCAGATATCCGGCAAAAGCCGTGGCCTGAGGAACCTGTATCCCGTGGGATTCGAGGAATTCGGTATCCTGAAAAAATTCGGCAAGCGAAGATGCCTTAACTATCTTCCCGCCGCTTACCAGAATTATCCTGTCGGAAAGAGGAGCTATCTGCTCAATGTTATGCTCCACTACAATTATGGTAAGGTCTTCTTCCTTCTTCAGGCTGGTAAGTATTTCGAAAATGAAATCCTTTCCGAGAGGATCAAGCATCGACGTGGGTTCGTCAAGAATGAGAATACGCGGTTTCATTGCCAGAACGCTTGCGATGGCTACCCGCTGTTTCTGCCCCCCTGAAATTTCATAGGGCGATTTATCAAGAAGATTGCCAATGGAAGTGATTTCACTGACCCACTGCAGGCGTTCTTTAATCCGTTCCAGTGAAAAACCGATATTTTCCATTCCGAAAACCAGTTCTTCCTCTACCGTCATGGATGTGAACTGTGCTTCCGGATCAGAAAAAACAAACCCGACCTGCATGGCCAGGGCCTGTGTGGACATTTCCCGGCTGTCTTGGCCGAAGATTTTCACTTTTCCCCGCCATACGCCGTGGAAGTTGGATGGAATAAGCCCCATGATACAGGAGACAAGCGTGGTTTTTCCACTTTCATTCGGTCCGACTATGCTTATGAATTCGTTTTCTTCTATATCGAGATTGATATTTTCAACGGCAAAGTTATTACGCCCGGAATATTTCCACGAAAGATCCTGTATGGATACAGCCGTCATAGATTTCCTATCACCTCCATAATGAAAGCAAATGCTGACGAAGCGGCGATTTAATTACATTGAACATTCCGTAATAAATGCGCAGGAAAGCTACTGCAATAAATATCAGCGCCTGCAGGAAAATAAGGATTATATCAATCGCGTGCATGGAATACTGCATCATTATATAATCATGCCGCTTTCCGCCCCCTTCCACTTTGCCCGAAATCCTGTAGCCCCGGGCGTGAAGTGCATTGCTGATTTCATCGGCCCGGCGTATTGCCAGGGTAAAGAGCGGAATCATATACATGGCATAGAGCTTGGCACGGTTTCGGAGAGAAAGTGAAGACTCATCCAGACCTCGCGCCCTTTCCGCTTCGCGGATGGTACGCAAATCTTCCATGAACATACCTGCAGAACGAAGCGCAAGGCTCAGAAAGTAGGTGATGGCAAATGGCACCATCAGAGTTCTGATTGCAACCAGCGTATCACGTTCACGATTGGTGGTAAAGTACTGGATTGTTCCGAAAAGCATTGCCATTAGTCTCCAGTAGCTGGCAAAAGTCCAGTAAAGCGGCTCAAGGTAAAAAGTTATACCCAGAAAAACAAAAGAATGTAACGCAGAACCTTTTCCGGGGAAAAGAATGGATATAGTAAACATAAACATGGCCACAGTAAACATCAGGGGTAGATAAATCCGCAGTCCCGATATATTAACCCGCGCCCATTTCAGGTACAATAAAATCAGAATTACAAAACCAACATTTATTTCAGGCAGTTCGATAAATAACGGAACAACGCCAAGGAAAATCAACGAAATAAACCTGGTAACCGGGTGAAGGTAATAAAGCGGGGATGAGACAGGTACAATTCCCAGAAGTGTCCGCCGCATTTTGGCAGAATGATGAGTTATCCGTTCCATGACGTACTATTCCATTATATTAAATGAGGGGCTGGAAAAAATCAGCCCCCGCAATTCCAATGT
>JBFMGN010000338.1:0-4619 GCA_040752435.1 Spirochaetota bacterium | reverse complement strand
CCACAGATGGGCGTCAGAAAAGCAACATAGCCGTCAGCGGCAATGAGCTTGTTTTATCTTCGAAGGATGGCGGGGGATATAAGATATCGAGGATCGATCTTGCTGACAATTCCAGCCAAATCTTGGCGTCGAATTACCAAGGTCTCTACCCTGTCTTCCTTGAAAGGTAGTCGCATGTGGGCACACTGTGGAGCAAATACAGACCTTTTTTATATATCTCTTTATTTGCTCTGCGCTTGGTTTTTCCGTTTCAGGCACAGGCTGAAGAAACCAATGATTCCGCAACGCTCCAGGAGAAACTGAAAGCCATTGAACATCAGGTCAATGAGAATCACAATAACTTTGTTGAGAGCGAATCTTCCTTAAAGCCGCTGATACCGGAAGTTCCCATCTTCGCCACTGAAACATTCTCCATAAAAATCTATAAAGAGCCTCAATCCTTCCAGAAGACGGATCAAGGGAAGAAGGAATTCGGAAGCGTCACCGCGTCTCTAAAGGGCGGCAAGTTCACCTCGTTTTCCTATTCAAGCACCGGCCTCGATTTGAAAGAGAATTACGGACTTACCCTTCTCCTGAAAACCCATGATCTGGAAATAAGGGACGTGGAACGGGAACAGAGCCTTAGGGAAACCTTTATTTCACGCCACGACCTTCCATCGGAATTCGGCATGAGCATGTACCAAGAGATGAAAGCACTCGTGCCGAAGCAAGAAAAGACGAAAAACTATACCATGACTGGAATGGGGTTGAACCTTTCGCTCGGCGGGTTCAATCTTGGCATAATCAACTATATCATCCCGCCGGAAAAGAAGAGAAAGGTCTTTTACGGTGCGAACACCCAGGGGCCGTATAACCTGAACATCACTTCAATTCTGCCCGGCAGCGAAGAAGTCAAACTCGAAGGCGGCACTCTGACAAAAGGCGCTGACTACCAGATCAACTACACACGTGGTGAAATCACTTTCATCAACGTGATCCCCTCCACGCAGGAGATAATCATTGAGTACGAACTGGCCTCCGGCTCGGGCAGCGAACCCAGCAAGTTCACGGGAATCAGGCTCGACAACATGCCGGAAGAAAAAAACAAGGGTAAATCAACAGGTACTGTGGATTCCGAAAGTTCCTCTAATGGGCAAACCCCTGCCGCGAATGGTGAGAAACATTTTCTGTACGGTTTATCCTATTTCAACGATGAGTTGATCAAATACAGTCAGGATGGAGATCAGATCAATGAAGATCTGACCGACCATACCCTGATGGGATTCGACACCAAGTTCAAACTTGGTACGAAACATTCTTTCTCACTGGAATTTGCAAACGGTTCCGGTGACAAGCAGAAAGAACTCGGCTTATTCGCCTCCAAAATCTTCACGCCTGCCGACACAGAAGCCTCTGACGATGACCCAAAAGGACCGTACTACCTTGACAAGGAAAAATTGCCCGTTGTAAAAGACACAGAGGAAATTTACATAAACAGTGTTCTCATCGGAAAAGACAAATACAGCCTTGATCCCACCGACGGTCGCCTCATCTTCAAAGGCAACGACCTTAATATTTTAATAACAGATGAGATTGAAGTACGCTACCGTTATCTGACGGAACAAAACAGGGTCAGTGGAAGCACCAATGTGCGTTCCGGCACCGCTTATGCATTTTCAACGGAGAACAAATTCAATCGTATAAGGAACTCTTTCTCCTACCAGAAAATCAGCCCTTACTTCACCATGGTTGGTAATAGATCAAGTTCCAACATACTTGATATGAAAGAAGAGATTTCATGGGATGTTATTGATGGATTGGGGCTATATTTTGGATTTGCACATAACGAGAACCTTAACGATGCCACAGCAAATCTGAAAACCATAAACAAGAAATTTGATTGGATGTTGAATTATAAGAGGGGAGAACGATTAGATTTTTCATACAAGCGTGCCACAGAAAATCGGTTTGACAACAAAGAAATCCACAATATGGACACGAAGAAAGTGTCGCAGAACTTTTCGCTTGGCTATAAATTCAATAATAAATATCAGTTAGATTTTCAGGGAAGCACCGGTTCTATGGACGGTGCAAAAATAGGATCGGAATACTCCACAGATGATAAGAACTATACCTTAAATATCAAGACCAAACCTTTAAAAGGCATCAGGTTTGATACTTCCCTCACAAGAGGAGACTCTTTGACGAGCAGGCCTGAATCAAACACTTCTTCTTCAAAACACGAAAAGAAATACAAACTGCGCTATGTGCCTAACGAGAACATTGTTTTCTTCGCTGACAGGTCACAAAACCAGTTTAGAAATACGGGCTCGGCAGACAATGGAAGCGAGAATACACGCTTGGGATTGAATTACAAGATTTCTGAGAAAACCACATTTTTTACATTATGGCAGGGGAAAAGAGAGCAGTTTTCAGGGAATGAGGAAACATCAAATCTGAACCTATACGATTTGAAGATGAAACCGACTAAAAAATTGGACATGCAAATAAAGACGAATACTCTTTCTGTGAGCAGAGTTACCTCGGACACGGATACCAACCAAAAAACGATACAGATGGAATACCAGCCAGGGAAAACCGATAAATGGAAGACACGGTTCATCTGGAATGTTCAGACCACCGATGTGGGGGTCTTTCAGAAAGATGGAACAGCGATTTTTACCAATACAGTCTCCGCAGATCGCACTTTCGGATTTAGACTGAACCGCTATTACAAAAAATATCCACTTGATATCGAGACCACTCGGAAACTCACAAAAAACACTACCGCGGCTGTTCCAGAAACCCGCGAGATCATCTATAAAATGCAGATAGAAATTCCTTTTATCAAAACAACCTCTTTGCAAACCGATTACCTCACATCTGCCAGAAACGGAAACCAAAACACAACGGAACAAGAACTATCGGTTTCCTTAAATGGGAAAATATCTCAAAATGGCACTCTCTCCCTGACATTCAAATCTAAACGTTACAAAGATAGAGATGAATACTCCGCCAGCACCCACGAAAATATCTGGCTGATGAACGGGAGTTTTAAATGGTAAGTGGTGGTGAACAGCAGATGTTGGTATTAGCACGTGCATTGATACCGGAACCCAAACTTCTCATGCTCGATGAGCCCTCCCTTGGACTATCACCAAAGTTTGTCAACACAGTTTTAGAAAAGATAGCACAAATAAACCGCGATACAAAGGAGATAGCGGCAAACTCAAGCAATTGTTCTTATAATGGTTGACATTATGGACAACAATTTTGTAAGAAGAACATCGCTTTTTCTCGGTATTTACCAATGAATTCTTATGCGATCCAAAATTCTTAGGTGCAAACTCGGAAATCTCCCTCTGCGGGGCGAGGACGCGGCGAAAAACCGAACCACAAGGAAACATCCACGTGAAGTGTTTGTTACATATCATTCTACGCTCGTCATGCTGCCTTCCGCTGATAATGATGCAGCAAACCACCGAGGATGCCAACGCGTTCAATTTCAGCATCGGGAGGCGATTCAGGCGGAAATCTCTTTATCGGCACGTTTCCAATTCCCTGATGAGGACGGTATCGGTTGCCCCAATAGGTTTGGAAATATCTCGGATTATATCATCGGTATTTACTAAAGGACGGTTATCCTGGTGCTTGAAGAACGCGATTTGAAGCATTTCTAATCCATCATCCTGAAATGAATCTCTGACTCTTCGGACAAATTTCGGACAAAGATTTCAGGAGTGGTGGCTTTTAAAAAAGCCAGTAAAGTTCTACTATTTTTAGAAATGTGAAATTTATTTTGCGGGATTCCTAATCCCGGTGGGCAGGTTCGAGTCCTGCTGGGGGCAAACTCAAAATAGTTAGTATTTATCAGGGCTTTTTGCCCGCCCGTCAATCCGATTGCAGCTCACCACAAAACGCTTCGGACAAATTTCGGACAAAAATCCAGATGTCTTTTATAGTTCCATGTACGCCGCTCTGAAGACCTATCAAATGGTGTATTGATTTATCCGGGAATGTTTTAAGGGATGACTGCCGAGGGGCAACAATCCGATAATTATTTCACACGTCGTATTCCCACATTCTCATCAAACATTCTATCCACCCACGGTCTGCATTGATGGACGATGAACCACGGGTCCACCGTGTAATGTTTCTCAAGGATTGTCTCCTGATGTCGAACCGCAAGTAAAATTGACCCCCGAACCGCATCAAAATTGACCTCCCTGTAAGGTATGTTTGAGGGTGGGTAAAACATGTTCCCCTGCTTCCGCAGGGGCAGGCTCTGCGGAAGCAGGAAAAGGTTTTCTTTGACGGATGTTATTGTGAGTAAAAGTTCGGCAAAGGAGGCCTGAAAGGAGATGCTTGCAATGAGTCAGATAGGAGAGATAAGGCGTATGCGGGAGGTCAATGGGCTGTCTATCAAGGAGATAGCCCGGCGTCTGGATGTGAGCAGGAACTGTGCAGGCTTGACCTTGTGGTGCTTGACGAACTGGAGTATCTTCCCTTCTCAAAAACAGGTGCAAGGTTGCTTTTTCACTGCATCAGCAAGTTGTATGAGACCACCTCGCTGGTTATCACAACCAACCTCTCGTTTGCCGAATGGGTGGACATCTTTCACGACAAGAAGATGACCACAG
>JBFMGN010000337.1:0-4629 GCA_040752435.1 Spirochaetota bacterium | reverse complement strand
AAAGATCTTTGATTCCGTCCATCGCCGCATACTATAGGCGTTAGCCTATAGATAAGGCGATACGACAATCGGCCGAAGGCCGTACCATGCGGAACGAAGAACTACGAGCGTGAGCTCGTAGTTCTTCGTTCCGCCTTATTTGTTATTGCATGGCGTGCCAAATTGAGAATTGCTAGTAGCCCCCTTTGCCTATTTTACGGTTTATACTTATTAAACAAAATCTATTTAGAAACCCTCTTACCAAAAAATTTGACGGAAATAAGCCGAATGCACTTTATTTCAAATTGTAAATCAAAAAAAGAATCATGTCTTAAGGAGGAATTTATGAAAAAACGAATCATACTTTTGATTCTCTTGCCGGCGCTCCTGGTTATTTCAGGCCCCCTTTTTGCAGGCGGGCAGAAAGAGGCGGCCGCCAGACCGGCACCGGTTAAACTGGTGTATATGACGGCCGGGGATGTGAATATGCTGGCTTTAGGCCAGAATGTGCTTGGACCGCAGTTTTCGGAAAAATATCCCGATGTTTCGGTGATGACTGTTCACACCGGTCCGGGCGACGCCGGTTCCCAGCGCATCTTTGAAAAGATTCTGGCGGAGAGCGACTCCAAAAAAGAGGTCTGGGATGTGGATGTAGCCATGGTGCACCAGATCTTCATGAAATGGGCCATGGAAAAAGACCTGCTCATGCCCTACGCGAAAGAACTTTCCACCTGGAAATATGTCACCACCCCCTTTGCTAAAACCTCCCTGGGAGTAAACCTTGAAGGCTACGCCATGCCCATGTTTTTAAGCCAGACCGCGCTGGCCTACAACCCTGACTACGTAAAGGCTCCTCCCAAGAGCTACGCCGAGCTGGTTGAATGGGTAAAAAACAATCCCGGTAAGTTCGGTTACAACGGCATAAAGGGGGGAATGTCCGGAGTTTCCTTCACCGTCGGCTGGGTCTACTGGAAAACCGGAAAGTATGAAAAATACGCGGTGACCGGCCCCATTGATAAGTCCGAGGTGGATACGTGGGAAAGTGCCTTCAAAGCGTTGGGTGATTTCAACAAGAATGTAACCTTTACGGCGGGCAACGTGGGCACCCTGGATGCCTTAAACCGGGGGGAGATCTGGATGGGCCCGGTGTGGGTGGATATGTTCTTCACCTTTATGAACGAAGGTAAGCTTGACCCCAAGACCAGAATGATTCTGCCCGAGCCGGGAATGCCGGGCCAACCCATGTTCTTTGTAATTCCCAAGAAGGCGGCTCATCCCGAAGAGGCCAAGAAATTTGTGGAGTTTGTCTTAAGCCCCGCTACACAAGCCAAAGAGATTGTGCAGCGGTTTAACTGGTATCCAGGCATCGACGGCTCCGCTCTTAAAGGCGCCATACCCCAGGATATATACGATAAAATCTATAAAGATGTGACCCCGGAGGATCTGTCAAGAAAGGGGCAGGCCTTCCCATTGGCTGATTATTTCACCGCTATGCTTGAATCCTACGAAAAATGGATTAAGTAACTGATGAAGCCTGCTACTGCAGTAAGGAGGGAATTTTCATTCCCTCCTTACATTTTCCTTTTATTTCCGGCAGTCACCTTTATGCTGCTGATGTATGCTTATCCCTTTATATCTTCCTTTATCAGGAGTCTGGCCGATGCCCAAGGCCGGTTTTCCCTGGCTAACTATGCGAAGACCTTTGATCTGTACCTGAAGGACATTGCTTTCACCTTTGCGGTGACTCTTGTCAGCACCTTGATAACCGCCGTCCTGGCCGTTCTCCTGGCTGTGTATATCCGCCTGAGAGGGAGCTGGGTTTCCAGGGTTTTAGCCGCTCTTTTTAAGCTGCCTATCTTTATTCCCTTTGTCGTCGTAGCCCAGATGATGAACAGTTTTTTGGCGCCCCACGGCCTCTTCAATCTGGCGCTGGCCAGGCTTGGCCTGATAGATATTGATCAACCGCTTATGCTGTACAATTTTTTCGGGCTCACCTTTGGTTTTACATGGAAGATGGTACCCTTCGCCGTGCTGATTATATTCGGTGGTTTCCAGATGATTGATAATAGCTATATCGAAGCGGCCAGGAGCGCGGGCGCCAGACTGCTTAAGGTAATCACCCGCATTCTAATTCCCATGAACAGGTCAAGCATTATGGTGGCGCTGGTATTAGTGTACTCCCAGATCGTCGGCACTTTTACCCTGCCTTATATGCTGATTGGCGGCAAAATCCCTACAACCATTACCGTTGATATCGCCCATCGGGTTAATTATTTCAGGGACTTTGGGGTGGCCAATACCCTGGGGGTTATCTCTTATTTACTGGTGCTGTTCACCGCCATCTATTATCTGAGATCTTCTGTTAAAAAAGTGGCAGAGCCTGAGTCCATTGAGGTTTAAATATGCTTTATAAACGCCTTTTACCGATTACCCTTGAGCTGGTGCTTTTAATTATCGCGTTTCTGATAATTTTCGGTCCCATGACCAGCCTGGTTCTCTGGTCGGTAGCCATAAAATGGTACTGGCCAAACACTTTGCCACAGGAGGTCGGCCTCGACTACTGGGAACAGGCATTAGGACTTAAGAAGAGCCTGGCTATAGGGGCGGTGAGCATTGTTCCCGCCTTCTTTTTAAGTATTATTATAGCCGTCATCGTAGTTATTATCGCCTTGCTGATTGCCGTCCCGGCCGGGTATGCGCTGGCAAAATACCGGATACCCTTCGGCGGGGTTATTTTGTTTCTGTTTCTCATGCCCAACGCCTTCCCTCAGCAGCCGATCTTTGTAAATCTGCTGCACATTTTTACCAGAATCGGCCTTTCCGGTACTATCCAGGGCGTAATATTCGTCCATATTCTGGTCGGCCTGGTGTTTGGTATCTGGATTACCAGCGCCACTTTCAAATCAATCCCTCCGGCCCTGGAAGAGGCGGCCAGGAGTGTTGGCGCCGGCAGCTTCACCGCCTTTTTTCGGATAACTCTGCCGCTGGCCGCACCCGGTTTACTGGCCAGTGCCGTTTTTGTCTTTATCACTTCCCTTGATGAGTTTACCGGCACTTTTTTTATTGGGCTGCCCTTTATAAACACCCTGCCCATGACTCTTTACTCCGCCAGCGGCTATAACATGCAATTCGCCTCTGTTATCGCTATCATCCTTCTCATTCCCAGCATTCTCTTTATGACCTTAATCCAGAGGGTGCTGAAGGCCGAGTATGTCGGCGGAATGGGCTAAGAGCATCTCCCTGCCATCAAATGTAAACTGGAGGAAACCTATTTATGCCTGACCTGCACCTGGAAAACCTTGTCATTAAATACGGTAAAGTAATAGCAGTCGATAATTTGAATCTTGAAGTAAAAGATGGAGAGCTTGTCACTCTTCTCGGTCCATCAGGCTGCGGTAAAACAACCACCTTAAGGGCTGTTACCGGATTCCTTAAACCGGAAAGCGGTGATATTTATGTTGGAGAACGGAAAATCACGGATATAGCCCCTGAAAAAAGAGGTATCGGACTTGTTTTTCAGAATTATGCTCTCTGGCCGCATATGACCGTATTTCAGAATCTGGCTTTCGGATTACAGCTTAAAAAGATTTCCAGAGATAAAATTAAAAAAAAGGTGGAAGAAGTCCTTACAATGGTGAAACTGGAGGGATATGGGGATAGATACCCGCGGCAGTTGAGCGGGGGACAGCAGCAGCGGGTCGCTTTAGCGCGGGCTTTGGTGTTAGAGCCGGATATCCTGCTTCTCGACGAGCCTTTAAGTAACCTGGATGCTCTTTTAAGAGAACAGATGCGTTTTGAAATCGCCCAGATTCACAGGCAGTACGGCGTTACCACTATCTATGTCACCCACGATCAGACTGAGGCTATGGTTATTTCGGACAGGATAATCGTCCTCGATAAAGGCAGGATTATGCAGCAGGGAACGCCTGAGGATATCTATTCCCGGCCGGCTAACAAGTTTGTAGCCGGTTTTATGGGAACTACCAATTTTATTCACGGGAGGGTTTCCGCGCGTTCCGACGACTATACGGTCGTGGCTACAGATGATGGACTAAACATCTACGGAAGGGGAAGCGGGCTTAAGGAGGGCCGGGAAGTGGATGTGGCGATTAGACCGGAAAATATCGAGTTTCTCTCGTCGGCTGAAGCCGCGGCTAAAAAACTTAATGTTTTCGAGGTCAGGGTGGCCAGAGCTACTTATGTGGGAGAATTGATCGATTATGAGCTTACATTGATGAAATCCATTATCCGCGCCAAGGGAAATGTCAGGGGGAAAATGCTCGAAGAGGAAAGAGTTAAGATCTACCTGGATCCCGAACATCTTCCTGTTCTGCCGGGCTGATGCAAGGGATTGATATAGATGCGTATTGCATTTTTAGGTACATCCTGCGCGGTACCGACCGCAGATAACGGTTTTACCTCTTTCCTGGTCTCCTTAAGTGATTTGCTCATCCTGATTGATGCTTCCGGAAATCCAGTGCAATCCATCCTGAAGGCAGAGCGGGATCCTTTAGAGCTGGATATACTGATTCTTACCCATTATCATGCCGATCACATCTCAGGTTACCCTTCTTTGGTTCAGACGCTTGGCTGCCTGAAGCGAAAAAAAGTTTTAAAAGTTTTGGCCGATTCTGTTACCAAAGAAAAGGC
>JBFMGN010000336.1:0-4634 GCA_040752435.1 Spirochaetota bacterium | reverse complement strand
TGTACATAATATTAGGAGGCAGATATGGCAATACAAACAACTTATACTCAAGCCAGAGCAAGTTTAGCGACATTGTTAGATCGAGTAACGAAAAATCGGGAAGTGGTTATCATTCAGCGGCGCGGAGGTGAGAACGTAGCCATGATAACAGCGGACGAATTGTCAAGCATACTCGAAACGGCACACCTTCTCCGATCACCCGTCAATGCAAAGCGACTTCTTTCAGCACTTAATAGGGTTCGGAAAGAATCAGGCACCCCGCAACCGATTGATGAGCTTCGAACTGAGGTTGGTCTTGAATAGGCCTTCCAAGAAGTCCAAAGCGGTCACAAAACGGGAATCCGTTTTCCAGCCAGAATTCAGAGAGGATCTGTGCTACTGGGTAGAAACGGACCGCAAGACCGCCCTTCGAATTTTCCAACTCATCGAAGCGATAATGCGAGCCCCGTTTCAAGGCGCTGGTAAACCCGAGCCTCTTAAATTTCTTGGGCCAGGTGTTTGGTCTCGCAGAATTACTCAAGAACATCGGCTTGTATATGTTGTCGGGCATGACCGGATTGATTTCGTGCAAGCTCGTTACCATTACTGATTATAGCAACTTAAGGATGCCAGTCACCCATTTAAGCGGACGAAAAGAACCGCAACTTGGTAGCGCTCTGTCCGCTGATGGAGCGTGTAGCCGGCGTTTATCTTTGCCGGTTGGGCACTCAAACTGGGCTATACAAAAGTGTATCGATGTGTCGAGGGAATGGCTGCCTGGAAGAAAACCGGATATTCTGTAGAAAAATGAAAGCGGCTCGAAAATAAATTATCCGCGGCAGGTGAAGGCGATCTGTTAAAAAACCATTACAGGGTGGCCCCGCAAACCGCGCTATCTGAAGCGCACGATAGGCAAAATCCGCTAACGCGGAAGTTGATTTTGTGATCCCAAATGGGAATCAGGTGATTCCCATTTGCTTTTGTCGCTTCCCTTGTATCTTGTGCAGGAGCTGCCCCGGCTATTAGATGAGATCCGTATGGGAATAAAATCAGTGTAAATACTCTTCTGAACGCTTCAATCGAGAGCCGGGGAACTGGAACCGAAGCGGGTCGGCGGACTAACCGTTACCCCTTTTTATCCTCCAGCCTCTGCCTTCAGAACTTTTTCTTGACTCTGATCATTATGAATGACTATAATACAGTCAATTTTCAATGAAAAATGACGGTGAATAGTACAAAAATGATTAGACGGATACTTCAAGACCCGAACCACAGCTTTTTTCTTCTAGGCCCTCGGGGCACCGGCAAAAGCACCTGGCTTCGGGAGACCTTCCCCGGGGCCTATTGGGTGGACTTGCTGTCCGAAGACACCTATCAGCGGCTTCTCGCCCAACCGGGTCTTTTTGCCGATGAACTGCGAGCCCTTCCCTCGGGCCAAAAGGTGATCGTTGATGAAGTACAGCGCCTGCCCAATTTGTTGAACGAGGTCCATCGGATGATAGAAGAAAAGCGGCTCCGGTTTATATTGTGCGGATCCAGTGCGCGAAAATTAAAACGGGCCGGGGTCAATCTATTGGCCGGTCGCGTCTTGATGCGTTATATGCATCCGTTTACCCCCGTTGAATTGGGGAACCGTTTCGATCTCGAACAGGCCCTCCAATTCGGTTTGTTGCCGATTGTCTGGGATTCTCCACAAAAGGCCGAAACCCTGGCCGCCTATGCCCAGCTTTATTTAAAGGAAGAGATTCAAGCCGAAGCCCTGATACGAAATCTGCCTGGCTTCGCCCGTTTCCTGCCTGTTGCCGCCCTTTTTAACGGCCAAACCATCAATACTACCAACATTGCCAGGGAAGCGGGGGTGGCAAGAACCACTGTGGCGGGGTTTTTGCAGATCCTTGAAGAAACACTGCTTTGTTTTCAAATACCCGCCTATGAAGCCAAGCTTCGCGTCAGGGAGCGCAAGCAGCCAAAATGGTATTGGTGTGATCCGGGAATGGTACGGGCCATGAAACGGGCCTCAGGTGATGTTGTCGCAGAGGAAAAGGGGGCTTTGTTTGAAGGATTGGTGGCCCAGTTGATCCGGGCCTCAATAGATTACTATGGCCTTGGCGCTGAATGTTATTACTGGGCTCCTGCCTCAAAAGCCGGGACAGAAGTGGATTTTCTGTTGGTTAAAGGGAGAACGATCATTGCGGTTGAGGCCAAGTCAGGGAGGAATTTTTCGGAAAGCTGGTGCAAAGGACTTCGGGCTGTGGCCCCTCTCAAAGGCCTGCAGCGCCGCATCATCGTTTATCCCTCCGGCCCGAGTCTGAAAACCAAAGACGGTATCGAAATCATCTCCTTCCTCCGTTTTTCAGAACAATTAACCCAGGATATTTTTAATAACCTAAATTGAGCGATTGTTGAGTTTGCCGAAGATGCAAGGAAGAGGGCACCGGGTGATACTATAGTATGACCGTTTCCCGATGACGCCGCAGGTTCGGTGAAATCGACAATCCCAAAGGGTTTTAAATAATGACATCATTATTCCATGACCGATGAAACCTGTTTGGAATTTTTTAAACGATGGATTATGGTTGCATGCGGTTGTATTTCTTTTATAAATTCTTTTGGCATTATTTAAAACGCTCAATCTATGTAATAATTAATTTCCAATAGTTTCTATCCATATTATAAGCAGTGTTGAAGATTTTTAAGTCGATTCTGAAACGACTGGGGTGGATATTAAAAGGCATTCCTTCGATATTTAATGCCTGTGTTATGATTTTTGTTGTTGCCAAATATTTTGACCATATGCTATCCATAAATATAGGCATTTAATATTGCCTTTCTCTGTTTCCCATAATATATCCCAATTCAAAGTTTGAAGCAGGCAAATGGTTTCCATGTGCGGAAGATTTGTCGGATATTCAACTTTTGATCAGATCCGGTCCCATTTCAAAGTCGAAACTGTTTTTCCGGAAACTATCCACCCGTCTTATAATATCGCCCCTCAACAAAAGGTTGCCGTTGTCACCCAGGAAGGATCAGAACGGGTCCTATCTTTCATGCACTGGGGATTGGTGCCGTCTTGGGCAAAAGATGCCTCCATCGGAAATAAGATGATCAACGCCCGTTCCGAGACCGTTGCGGAAAAACCGGCATTTAAAAATGCTTTCAGAAACCGCCGCTGCCTCATCATCAATGACGGCTTTTTCGAATGGCAAGGCACAAAGGGAAATAAGAAGCCGATGTTCATCAAACCCAAAGGAGAGTACGGCCCCTTTGGATTTGCCGGATTATGGGAAATCTGGAATTCAAAAGATGATAAATCGGAAGAATATAGATCCTGCACAATTATTACCACCGAAGCTTCCGAATCCATAAAGCCGATCCATCATCGGATGCCGGTAGTTTTAAAGCCATCCGTTTATGTAAAGTGGCTTGATCCTGCATTTAGAGATTCTGTTGGGCTGAAAGATATTCTTGCCGGGCATAGATACAGGGATTTTGAGAGTCATCCCGTTTCCAGAGATGTGAATTTTGTTAAAAACAATGATGAATCCCTGATTGTCGGGATTTAAAAGAAATCATAATTCCAAACGATTTGATGATTTGACCCCGATATTTTCCATAATTTGATCACTTAAATGCGGATAGAAGGAAAAGGCAGATAAAAATTTCCGAATTTGGAATTCTGGTATAAGAATATATGGAAAATTTTATTTGCTATAAAGGCAATATCGAGCAATTTTTTCCAGATATTAATACTGTTAGCGAAGGATAATAATGGAAAACAACAATCAAGTTAACTTGCCTGTTTCACCGAAACATTTTGTCCCTCCTCAGAAAGGTGAACAAATTTTCTGCGAAGGAACTTGCTATTATTTAGGGGAACCTATTGGGCAAGGAGGTTTTGGCGTAGTATATGAGTGTACAGATGACTGGTCAAATAGCTTAGTCGCTAAAGTTATTCAGCCCCAAAGTCGAACTTACGACCAAGTGAAAAATGAATGGCTTACTGAATTAAGAAATTTGTCTACCCTAAGGCACCCATGTATTACGTACATACATCAAGCATTTGAATATCGTGATACGTTTTATTTAATAGTAGAACGATGTTCCTATGATTTAACAAGGCTCATAGAACAACCCGGCTCAGATGGAAATATTTGGTTACCATATATAGCGCGTGATGTCTTAAATGGTTTAGATTTCATTCACAAACAAGGATATGTCCATAAGGACATGCATCCTGGTAATATTTTCGTGTCACATCATTACGACTTCATGGTACCATCAAAAGATCCAGTATGGAGTTTTAAAATAGGTGACCTAGGTATTAGTAGGCTAGAGGGAGATATGCAACTGTTTAATATAATTCTGGCCCAGTGGATGCTACCGCCTGAATATCTAAATCCTACAGAGTTTGGAATGATCGGCAAACAAATTGATATATATCATGTAGGGTTACTACTTCTAGGGCTTCTTTTAAATCGAATACCACAATTTTCTAGAGAGGACATCTTGAATGGTGTACCAAGGCAGACTGCTGAAGGGCTCAATTCACCTTATGCGCCTGCAATTGCAAAAGCGCTCAGAAGGCATGTAGTTTATAGAACACAGACCGCAATTGATATGTGGCGTGAGATATTCGCTATGATGCCTAAGCTTTA
>JBFMGN010000335.1:0-4641 GCA_040752435.1 Spirochaetota bacterium | reverse complement strand
CGGCACCTTTACTGAGGGTTCACTTACAGCTTTCATCCTATCCCTGGTGATGGTTGAACATGAAACCGACAAGAAGGTTTGAAACAGCACTAGACAGAGTATCAAAACTGTGATTTTATTAATCGGAGAAACTTTTGTTTTGCCGCACCGGATATACATAAAACCTATTTTCGACATACTGCTAAGCTGTAATAGGTATTCTGGTCGGGTGACCGCCACCTGGAAAGAATATAGAAACCTTTCAGTTCAGCCTCCGCCTGTTCAAAGGTGGTCTCGCTTACGGCAGTGCCTGCCTTATCAACACTTTTCTCGCGATGCACGCTTTTAATCTCAAGGGCCACCATTTTAAGGAGTTCCTCCAGTGCTTTTTCATCAGAGGCTTTTAGACTATCTGAAATAAGTCTTTTGCGTTGTGCAACTCCAACTGCTGAAAGATATCCGTCAATTTCGGGAGGACTGTCTATCCATTCAGGTCTGCCCGCCTTCATTTTGGTTGAAAAACCAACTCCACCCATAGAAACATCTTCGAGTTTTGTTATGAGGTACGTACCATCATCATCCTGATATTCTTCCATTATGGATAATTTGTCCCGCAGGCTTTTCGCCATCTTAGAGTCGTACGACACCTCGACATTAGCGGCGTAGCCTATGCCTGTATTCGTTTTCTGCCGTATGAAGCGGGCTTTCCCCCTTACGAAGAAAAACTGTGCCCCTTGAACAGAAGCTTCCGTCAGGCATACTTCCCGTTCTTTCTCCCTTTCGACGAAGCGGGGTGAAATTGTTAAAAAAACAGGATTGTCATCGGCCGGCGGAGTGTCCCATAACCAGGAACTCTTTCGTTCTGCCGGCAGGGTGCTGCCGGCAGCCTGTTTTCCATCAGGAATGAATGAGGGTAAAGAATTCCGTGAAGAACGGCAGGAGAGGAGTAAAAAAAAGGAGACCACCCACACGGCCGGAAAGAGCAATCTCTTTTTATTATCCATCACTTTTATACCCATTGCGGCTTAAGCCGCAATCAGTTGAATAGCCCTCCGCAGCCTCCGGCTGCTTCGGACTGTATTATATCTTCGCCTTCCGCAGCTAAAAGCTGCTTCAGACTGGATTGTACTGTTTCGCACACTGCGAAACCTTTTCAGTTGAATAGCATGCTGCGAAGGTTATTAGTTGTATAGCATAAAGCGGCATGACGATTGTACCGCCATACCGCCGACTTTTTACATAAAAAGGTTATTTTTACTTTTCCTTAGAAGCCGGGGACTGGCCTGCTTTCGGCGGGTTACTGTCGACTTCAGCTTCAAGTCTCTTAAGCGCCTCGTTGGCCTTAAATTCCGCAAACATGGAGCCTTCATTGCGGACAAACTCCTGCTGGACATCCTCTTTAAGGTTATTCATTGGATACATGACCAGTACATACCATGTGTTGTCTTTGCCTTTGTACTGTTTAACGGTTTTTGCGCCGGCAAGCTTCGTATTGGCTATCTGCCGGGAAACCGATTCGGCGAAGTTGATTACCTGTTTCTGGGCATCGACACCTGCCTCCTGGGCATAATCGGTTATGGCGGATTTTACAGTGACATTTATCTGGAAAGCGATATCGTCACGGGCCCGGGAAGCAGCCATTTTTCGGGACATATCGTCACTTGACAGCTTTGCCATTCCCAGACCATAGATTGCATCTTCGGCAATAGGAGGGTTAAGATACCATTCGGGGAAATCCGGCTGTTCCAGCTCTTTAGCCGGCTGCTCAGGAGCAGACGCGCAAGCAAAAAGAACGGCCGCGCCGATAACTGGTAACAACAATAGCTTTATTATTCGCATGCTTTCATCTCCTTCAATATATGATTTAGTCATAATTGTAGCCCTCCTTTTCATCGATTTCAAGGCACAACGAAACATTTTTTAAGCCTTAAGGATTGTATTTTCGTTATCCTTAAGGAAACTTAAAGCTTACCAACTTTTTTAAAGTCTGGTATATTTTTATATTATAAACAGGAATGATATGGTTTCAAAGACTGTAACAAATCTCAAACCCGGTCTCCTTTCACTCTTTGTGACCTCCCCGAAATCGGTCGCCAATCTCCTTAAAGGAGAAATTACAAAACTCGGGGCGCTCTCCCCAAAAGAAGTGCTGGCGGGCGTTTCGTGCACCGGCAGTTTGGAAACGGCCTACCGGCTTTGCCTCTGGTCGAGATTGGCCAGCCGGGTTCTCCTTCAACTAGAAACGTTCAATGCCAGGAATACTAAAGAATTGTATGAAGCCATCAGGGCAATCCAATGGGGCGAGCACCTTTCCCCGGACAGTTCTTTTTCCGTGGACTGTTCCCTTTCGAATGCGTTAATTAATAATTCACATTATGCCGCCTTGGTTGTCAAAGATGCAATTGCAGATTATTTTAAGGAGCTGTATGAACGGCGCCCTTCGATAAATACAGATACACCGGATGTACACATAAACCTTTACGTGCACAAAGAACGGGGCTATGTAAGCATCGATCTTTCCGGTTGGAGCCTGCATAAAAGAGGTTACCGGGTTAAGGGGGGAGAAGCACCGCTAAAAGAAAACAGTGCCGCTGCAATGCTTGTAAAAGCGCGATGGCCGGAAATTGCGGCTGCAGGAGGCGGTTTTGTGGATCCCATGTGCGGAACAGGAACGTTACTTATAGAAGCTGCCCTTATGGCAGCGGATATAGCGCCGGGCCTGCTGCGCCCGTATTTCGGTTTTTTGGGATGGCTGAAACATGATGCCGCTTTATGGCACCGGCTTATAGCGGAAGCACAAAGCAGAAAGGAGGCAGGCATCGGTACACTCCCGCCTATAATTGGATACGATTCAAATAGAGACGCAGTCCAGGCGGCCTTACGGAATATCGAGAAAGCCGGTCTTAACGCTCACATTCACGTGGAACGCCGGGATATAGATGAGGCCGAACCCCCCTCTGAAAAGAAATGCACCACCGGGCTTATTGCACTTAATCCGCCTTATGGCGAACGGATGGGTCAACAGTCAGTTCTCAACAGTCTGTATCACAGATTAGGGGGTATTCTAAAAGAAAAGTTTAACGGGTGGTCTGCCTCTGTGCTGACGGCCAATAAAGAGCTGTCCAAAAGCATCGGGCTTAAAGCTTCCAGGGTCAACACTTTGTACAACGGATCGATAAAATGCTGTTTAAGTCACTTTATACTGGACGAGAAAAACAAATACAAAACCAGTCTGGACACAAAGAGTACGGCGCCATCGGCCCCCCAATGCCTCAGTGAAGAATTAGATGATTATACACCTGATAAAAATATTGAGATGTTTATAAACAGGATTACCAAGAATCGAAAGTACTTGAAAAAATGGGCGGACAAGGAGGGTGTAAGCTGTTATAGAATATACGACGCCGATTTACCGGAATATAATGTTGCCATTGACTTATACGAAAACAGTTTTGTCCAGGTTCAGGAGTATGCACCGCCTGAAAATATCGAACGGGAAAAGGCGGAAAGAAGGGTATCCGATATCCTGTATGTGCTGCCTCATATTCTCAATATCGAAAAGGAAAATATTTTTTTAAAAAGAAGAAAACGGCAGAAAGGCGGCAGGTATGAAAAGCTTAATTCTTGCAATAAATTTTACGAGATCCGGGAATATGGTTTGAAATTTTTAGTCAATTTCAGCGATTACCTGGATACAGGCATCTTCCTCGATCATCGCCTTACCAGGAAGATGATCGGCCGTCTCGCCCAGGGTAAGCATTTCTTAAATCTTTTCTCATACACGGGAACTGCAACCGTCTACGCTTCCCAATACGGTGCTTTGTCAACCTGTTCTGTGGACAGCTCCAATACGTATCTTAACTGGGCTAAAAAGAATTTGGAATTAAATGGTTTATTGGATGATCGTCATACGTTTTTTAACTTCGATTGTATCCGCTGGCTCAAGATGAATAAGCAGCGTAGTTTTGATTTGATATTTCTCGACCCGCCGACATTTTCCAACTCGAAGGACAGAAAACATTTTTTTGATCTTAAGCGGGATTATCCCCAGTTGCTGCGTCTGGCTGTCCATTTGTTATCACCCTCCGGGATCCTCCTGTTTTCAAATAATTACAGAAAGTTCAAAATGGAAAGGCAAGAATTTAAGCACCTATCGTTGAATGATATTACTCCAGAGACAATACCACCCGACTTTGCCAGAAATCCTCATATACATAACTGTTGGATTATCAGAAAAAAAGAATGAAGATACTACGGGCTTAAAGGCCAGTAGTAATTAATTATGCCGGTGAAAAATCATCTTTCGAAGCCCCGCAAACCGGGCAAACCCAATCGTCGGGTAAATTTTCAAAGGCTGTCCCCGGCTCAATTCCATTTTCAGGATCACCTTCTACTGGATTATAGACATAACCGCAGACATCACACACATATTTTTTCATCGGTTGTTCTCCACAGGCAGGTTGTTATTTCGCCCCATTCTGCCAAAGGCCGTGCAGATTGCAGTATTCACGCGCTTTCACGCTGTTTGCTTTTATACAGAACACAGCTTTCGGTTCATCGCCGGGTTTGAGAAATTTTCTATAAGCCCGGCCGTCTGCGACAAGCTCTATCCATTCAATGTAGTGATTATCAAGCATAGGATGCAATGTACTTCCTACGATG
>JBFMGN010000334.1:0-4673 GCA_040752435.1 Spirochaetota bacterium | reverse complement strand
GGACAATAGAAAAGTATGACAGTTGAAAGAACAATTACTCAAATTGGAAGGAATGTCTTTAGAATCGAAGACAGTACAGCCAGACACCTCGGTATACGCATTTCCGAGAGTAAAAAAAACTTTGCGATTACACAGTTTACCAGGATCAACACCCGCCGCGGATGGATAATCACTGATAACAACTTCGAGCCGTGGGAAATCTCCGGTATGATGGAATCCAATGATCAGATCTTCCTCTATGGCCCCTATAAGGAAGGCAAGCTGCTGGTAGATAGGCTTAACGAATCCCCGGAGCAGGGATTATCCGCTCTGGCATTGCTGGGGAAGGCTCTGCCCATCCTTAGGGGGAAATTACAATCTTTCTCCAAACTCCATGCCGACGGTATTCTCTTCCTGGAAGACGGAGGCATCCTCTTCTTCCCCCAGCCTGTCATGGACCTGGTACTGTCGCAGCAGAATATGAAAAACAGACTGTTCAGTTACGAACTATTTAACCACCCCGAGTATGAAGGGGAAAGGAACCTCTCTTTCAGTCTTGGAGTCATGTTATATAAGATCCTTACCGGTTTCTATCCTTTTCAGGGAGAAGATGAGCTGGAAATACATGAAAAAATGCGCAGTTTCAATATTCTTTCCCCCACCCTAAAAAGGCCTGAAATAAAAGAGGAGGTCTCTGCCTGCGTCATGCGTGCTCTAAGCAAAGCAGCCGGGGAGGCACCTTCTCTTTCGGCGTGGAAGGACAAGCTTGACACATGGAAAGCGGAAGGCATTACCAGGGAGATTTCCGAAGAAGAAAGGACAAAAATCAGAGAACAGGCTGTGAAATTTGAAAAAAAAGCTAAAACAATTTTCTCGGCCAAAGCCTTTTTCACCAAACAACGGACGATTATCCTGATTTCAGTCATTGCGGCCGCCCTGGCGGCCTGGTTTATAACCGGAATAGTGCAAAATATTCTGAAGCCTCCTGTTACCCTTGGAAAAAGCCCTAAGGAAGTCGTTGAGATTTTCTATACCAGTATAAACACCCTGGACCATATAGCGATAGAAGACTGCGTTGACAGGGGCATTGCCAGGGCGGATATAAATGCCGTTACAAATCTCTTTGTAATCTCCCGGATGCGCCTCGGGCAGGAAGGGAAAACGGGGTTGGTAGACGCCCGGCAATGGGTAGAGCAGGGACGTCCTTCGGTTTCTCCAGGGGATGTGGTCTTTGGGGTAGCAAACCTCCAAATTACCAGGGAAAGAGAAGATGTGTACATAGCCCGCTACGAGAGATGGGGTCCAAAAGAAACCACGCAGGACAACGCCGTTGCGGGGGATTCACCCCCTCAATCCGAAGGATTCTTCCACCAGGACAGGCTCCATCTGCAAAAGGCGAAAGACCACTGGGTTATCTATAAAATTGAAGAGCTGGAAAGAAAACCCCTTTAGTGTACAATAAGTGCGATTAAATACGACAATAATGCACTCCCGATAAGACCCGCTCCGCTGCCAACGAGGACAGAGGAGATAGTCCTATTTGTATCAAAATTCCCCGTAGGGAACACACTGTCGCCAAAGAAATAGATTAATAGTCCCGTTGACTCGACTGCCAGGCCGACGGTAAAAAAACCTGTCCCGGCTGTGATGAACGACTTTTTTAAACTCCGCTTTTCGGGTGTCGGTTTAACCGGCGCCGTGATAATTTCTTTTTGCTGCTCTTTTTGAATCGGTTTTTGGATCTCAGGCGGTTTTTCCTGCTCTTTTTCCCCGGTCAAGGGTTTCTGTTCCTGAGGAGTTACCGGTGGAGGGATTATTTCCAGGGGAGTACCGATAAAATCGTTTATTTTCCAGAAAGTCTGGACCTCTTCCTTTATTTCCATTGGTTCAAGTTTCGTCTCAGGCTTCGCCTCCGGAATAGCGATCATTTCATTGGCTGTAATAACCACCGCTTCTACAACCTTTTCCGTAACCTGGATTTCTCCCTCCACTTCCTCCTTGACTTTCTCAATTTTGGCTACCTCAACTTCGCCTTCAAAGCAGTAGACCTGAGTTACGGAACCGGTCTGTATTCCTGCCTGGTCAGCGATAAAATCATAGCCGAAATCCGTACCGCGCACACCCGCAACAACACTCGGTCCTGATATTCTAAACTCGTCCTGCCCGACAAGTTTTTCCACCTTGGCCCGGACCCTGCCGTAGGACAGGGAAAAATTACCTCCACCCGTCTCCTGCACCTTGTCGATTTTAAAACTTGTGTTCTCTGAAATTTTCAGAATATTTCTCGATTGACTCAACTGGATTTCAAGAAAAGTACCCTGATCGGTACTAATGAAATCGCCCTTCTGCAATTCCATTCCGATTACGTCATCGTAACGCACATCGTACTCTTTTGGTTTCGAGTCCCTGGAGACAGTAAAGGCATTACCTTCCGAATAGATAATATATGCGGCAGTAGTACCGCTCTGGGCAGCCGCCCCGGCCGCAAAAAGGCAGAAAATGCAGACGCTAAAAACCAGCTTTTTCATATATATAAGTGTATACCATTTCGCCCAATATTTAAAGCTTTTTTTCGCCTCTTATACCACCTCGGCTTCATTCTGTAGTCGCTGCAACAATGGTTCTACCGCCAGTTTCTTTGCCCATCTTAACTTCGCCAGGATGGTATCTTCCGGGGTGGATACCGCTATCTGTACTCCAATGGCCTCCTCATGGTATCTGCGGCCTCCTTTAAAGCCTGAATGATTTTTTTCAGTAGTTCCTGTTGTGACATTTATTCAGACGCTCCAGGTAGAGCTTTTTGATTTCTGCATCGGTCAAATCGGGAAAACTTCGGTTTGATGTTCATTAACTCATATTACCCGAATTTTCAATCAAATCTATCTCCATAGGTACTCAATCGGAAGGGCATATAAGTTATTACCGAAAGGCAGGATGGTGTCTCCACGGTAAAAGATTAAACCGCATTTAAACCGTTTACCCAGAGCAGATGAAAGATCTTTTAACCCCTCCAGATCTTTTACTTTTAAAGAGACTGAATGTTTTACTTCTAACCCGACAATTCTTTTTGATGCATCTTCCAGAATAATATCTACTTCTTTTTGGTTGTGGGTCCGATAATGATAGATAGCAGGCTTTACAACACTCCAGGCTTTTTGTTTAATTAATTCCATTATTATAAATGTTTCAAGAAACTGACCGGCTAAAGAAGTATCCATACTAAGGCGTTGTTCGGTTATAGAAAGAAGATATGACATTATTCCGGTATCACAAATATAAATCTTGGGAGTTTTAACAAACCGTTTTGAAATATTGGTAAACCAGGGATAAATCTGTATTGATAAAAAAGATGCAGCGAGAAGAGCCATATATCGTTTTAAGGTTGTTTGTGGAAGCGCCGTGTCGGCAGAAAGATCTGAGAAATTCACCAGCTTACCACTTCTCGCGGCTATTAAACTGAGGAGCTTCGGCAAATCTGCTATTCCTTCAATTCTGGAAATATCTCTAATATCTCTTTGAATTATTGCCGTTATAAATGACCCAAACCATGCATTTCTTCTCTCTATAGTCTTGCGCTTAAAAATCTCCGGGAAACCGCCGGTAAGTAAAATTGTATGAAGTTCTTTCTCTGAAAACAAAGGAATTCTTTTTTGCTCGATTTCCGATTCGAAAATACGATCAATAAAAGTTTCCCGGATACCTGTAATTTCCCCCCGGGAAAAAGGCCACAACGTTAAAACTTCCATTCTTCCTGCCAAAGATTCAGCGATTTTGGGAAGGACAAGAACTTGAGCAGAGCCTGTCAATATGAATTGTCCCGGTTTTCTGTTTTTATCGATTCTTTTTTTTATCGCTAGAATCAAGTCAGGCACCCGCTGCACCTCATCAATAATAACAGGTGTCGATAGAGATTCGATGAAACCCTGCGGGTCTTGCCGTGCAGCCAGAAACACAGCGGCATCATCAAGTGTAAAATACAATGCAGGATAATCATGCTCGGCAATATATTGTACAAGGGTGCTTTTACCAGTCTGCCTGGCACCCTGAAGAAAAACGACCGGTGTATCCGATAATGCGGTAATAAGATGGGAAGTGATGTTTCTGTAAATCATAGTTAAATCTTAGCCAAAAAATGGATGAAATTCAACCATAATTCGGATGATTTTTATATAAAGTTTTATTCCCCCATGGGATATTATTACCAACACTAACAGCCCTGGACTCTGAAGATCCGTTAATTTCTTTTTTGAACACTGCACCGGGAGGTAACATTTACTCTTGCTTTTCTCTAAAGCCCCTTTAAAAATGCTAAATCGGCATAATCCGCATCTGTTTTATCAGAACGATCCTCTTTTAGTTGTATTAAATCATTAATGGCTGCAACACAAATCGAAAAATCATCTAGATTATATGTGGTTGCCCGTTCTTTCAATCTTGCAAAGGGAATGGTTAAGTCAATCATGAAATCGATCTGGCTGGAAGCATCTATTTCATTGAAAAATAGAGTTTCTGCCTGTGGAAGATGAAATGGATATATAAAACTAAACGCGCTGGGACCGACATCCTCGATCCACTGGGCAGCTTTATCCGCTGTTTTCTTAACAACTACAGTATCGCCGGTTACATCTGTTATTAAATAATAGCCACACCTATACATGAGTCTAATAACAGGATCAATATCCAGCGTTCGTATT
>JBFMGN010000333.1:0-4679 GCA_040752435.1 Spirochaetota bacterium | reverse complement strand
CCTGAGAAAAAGGCGAGCTTTGTACCATCCGGCGACCAATTTGGGCCCCAGTCGTCCGTTGGCTCATTTGTTAACCTGGTTTGATTGGAGCCGTCCGCATTCATGCTATAGATTTCTTTGTTTCCATCACGGTTTGAATAGAAGGTGATCCTGGATCCGTCGGGAGACCAGTCGGGCTGGCCATCATCAGCCGCATTACTAGTTAACCTCGTTTGGCTGGAACCGTCGGTATTCATGACATAAAGTTCGCCGTTTCCGTCGCGGTACGATTGAAATACAATTTTGGTACCATCTGGTGACCAACCACAATTAATATCATTTGCCGTATTATTGGTCAGCCGTATTTGATCGGAGCCGTCGGGTTTCATGATATAGATCTCGAAATTTCCATCACGGTTTGAATGAAAGACGATTCGGGTGTTCTCCGGTGACCATCGAGGAGCCTGGTCCACTCCCACAATAGAGGTTAGTTTTATTGGATTGGAGCCGTTAGTGTCCATTACATAAATCTCCCAATCGCCGGTGCGGTTTGATGCAAAGGCAAGCTTTGTACCATTCGAAGACCACCCTCCGTTATAATCATCTGCCGGATTATCTGTAAGCCTTGTTTGATTGGAACCGTCCGTATCCATGGAATAAATGTTGACATTACCGTCTCGGGCCGATGTAAAGGATATCATTATCTTGCTGGAAATGATTGAATATTCATTGGTAGTACCTTCGGTATTGCCGAATACACCAATAAAGTAGGCAATATCACTTTCTGAAGTGTTCATAAGCGTACGCTCCCATGTCGGCGCTCCTGTTTTCTGAAACTCATTGCTGTACAGACTTCCATCGCTGTTAAACAGGTAGATGTCTGTATCCTGACCGCTTGAAAGGAAGGCAGAATATAATCCAGGGTCTTCCAAAGTAATAGAATAGTACTTCATCCTGCCGTATGCAACTGAACCGTTTACAGGAACACCAAGTGTAAGCATTGCAGCATCGGCAGGTAATAATGTGAGACTGATATGGTTCCCTGCCCACATAAACACATCGCTTACCGTAGTGCCCTGTGTCAGAACGGTTCCATCTGTATCCTTGGTAACAACTTCAAACTGTCTGCTTAATCCGACGGGAACGTTTTGCACATTACACACGACCTCCCCGGCCCCGCTGCTGTATGAACCTGCCTCTGCAAAACTGAATGTCCGGGTAAGGGTAATCATATCAGGAGCAGATACGGTTACTTCCACCGAGAAGGTGGCCGGGTCAACCACCTTCGGGGTTACAGGGGACTTCCCGATAGAGGCTGCCTGGATCGTCCTCGCACCGGGAAAGCTGTGGTTGGTATAATCCGGCATACGGAGGGTGATCGAAATATCCGCATATCCTTTTTTACCTTCCAGGGGATTCCGGCATCCGTAAATAAGGGCAATGAGAATTATCAGTGTTAATACACTCGAAAATATCTTCTTAGTATTTTTCATCCTTTCTTCTCTCTCTTAATCAACCGTCAGGGTTACAGCCTGTACAGCCTCTGTTACTTGAACCGATTCCATTACCTGTGTGGCAGCCAGGGTCACAGCCGGGGGAGTTACCGCCGCGGTGCTGGGAGATACCTGGGCGGCCGCGATCTTCTGCTCCTCCGCCCGTTTGGGTGTCTCGTACCGCGTGGTTTCACTCTCTTCTCCCGCAAAAACCGTTCTCGTTTGTCCGACTGCATTCGATATAAAAACAACTCCTTCAATTGCTTTTATCCTTTCCCCGTCGAACTCAAAATCGGTTCCCCTAACCGAGGCCGTGGAAATCGAGCTTAAGCAAATGAAATCGTGGGTCAGGTCTTCTCCGGTCTTTACTTTCGCCCTCACCCTGCCTGCATTGAGAAACACTTTTGTCGTTACCGTCTTCTCCGCCCGTATTAACTCTTCCAGGGTCATTCGCGTAAGGGCTTTCATAAATAACTCGGATGTACCTAGATCCAGCACGGCAGTTGAGTTAAACCCGGTTGAAAGGGTCGTCCCCATTGCTACGTTCATGCCTTTCTCGGCCGGCTGCCACTCTCTGCCGGGCTCTTTAAAGGTAACCTTGCCCGAATACTCTTTAACCTTCGCCTGCTCCTGGCCGAAGAGCGGCAGGAACAGTCTCGTTATCAGTAGAACAATTAGTATTTTCTTATTCATAGATTATCTCCTTTCAAGACGCTAAAAACTATAAGAGAGTTCCAGCCGGCCCAGGAAAGCGACCGTCCGCTGTGTTTCAAGAAAGGCCCCGCCGGCTCCACTGTTCGGGAGAAACAGCCCGGCGGAAAGTGCCAGACCGGTATCCGATAAGAGCCTGAAATTAAACACCCCGTCAACTTCCGTTCCCAGGTAGATTGAAGTGGAAGCCGCGTTATAGGATTCCGAGATTGCTCCTACAGTCGGTCTTAGGAAGAGTAATCCTTTAACCTGGGCTTGAAATTTTTCTCCAAGTCCCGGCCCTAATCCGGAGAACGGCTTTATCGAATAGCTTAATTCGGCTTAAAAAAATGTTTCCGAGCTGGGGTGAGAACACCAGTCCTTGGACAGGGCGGGAGAGCGGGATGAAAAGCGTCGATTTCTCCGCCGCATCGCCGCGGGAGAAAACTACCCGTAAACCGACCGTCGAAAAAAGGAGTTTATCCAGAAAGAGCCTTAAACCTCCCCCGGTTAGAAAAGCTGCTATTTGAGTATTGGGATCGTAGGTACCTGAACATGGCAAAGCTGCCGCTTATCACACCCAAGTAGGACAGTTCCCGGGATGCATACCTGGGACCGGGGAAGACAGTGTACATCAGGCCCCCTTTCATTTCAAAAGCTTTCATGGTGAGATAGGAGAACTCACCCAGGTTGATCGGTTCAGCTTTACTCTTTTTTAAGATTTTCCAGCCTTTATCCCGAATCAGCGATATGGCCTGGTCTTCAGACGCATCTTCGGGAATCAGACCTGAAGCCGCCAGAATCAAGTAGACCGACTTCCCGAAACTCGCCTTTTTTTGAGCCAGAAGCGCATCTATCACTGTATCCGATTGTGCAAAAAGGATTGGCTTCGCCCAAAACAGAAAAGAAAAGAGAATCAAAACAGTGAAATAGATTTTTTTTACAGGTTTCCCATTGCGGCTAAAGCCGCAATGGACTCCGATTGTAGGATTGCAAAAATCTTGTTCTTTTAACAACATTTTTGAGTGGTATTGCATATTATCCTCCTTCTATTGTGCCGCCGTTTTGGTATCGATCCTTTAGTATTCTTGGACTTAAGCTTCATGATAATTACTGCAACAGGTACCGGGATGTCTTTCAATAATTCATATGGCGGTTGGGGAATCTTGGCTAAGGGGTTATGGTTCAACTCCAAGGAATCGTCGGTCTGACCGGGAGAGATGATCTCTCTCATGCTCTTCTCCTTTCCTCTAAGTAAACTATACAGCGCGGAATGGGAGCAGATGGATTTAAGTCTAAACCGATTTGCGCAACAATTTCAAAGGCTGCCTTAATTTTACTGAACTGCTTTTTTATAATTATCATAAAATTTGAGAATAATGTAAAGAGCTTGGATGAAAAGCAGAGTACCGTCATGGGGAAGATATGGATGTTGATCTGTCTTTACGAAAAATTAATAACTACTTGAAATTAGCAGAATAAAAATCCCTGTATAAGCAGGTATGAAACAACACTATCTTAAGCGGCTGATTGAAAGACCGGGTCTGACCAAGATATCAGAGAAAAAGGAACGAGAAAAGCGGATCAGAACCTTAGTACATCTGTACCTCTATTTCCTGAAAAAGCGGGAGATAGGATTGTCCAGGTTCTTCATGGAGCAGCTTAAAGAATTACAGAAAAAGGGTTATTAGTTGAATTTATAGCCTTCCGCAGCTAAAGGCTGCTTCAGACTGTATGGTACTGTTTCGCACATTGCGAAACATTTTCAGTTGAATAGCCTTCTGCGGACATAACGCGTGTAATTGCTTGAACACGTAAAATATGCTATTCTGCTGCAAATTCTTCGCCCGACACGGCTTAAGCCATTGTCGGACTGTATTAACGTGTGTCGCAGCATGCGACACCATTCTAGTGGAATAGCATAAGGAGTAACCGTTATGGAATCCTTTGAAATTAAAGCGACCTTTCCAGTAACACAGGAAGAATTATTCGCCGCCTGGTTGGATGGGGAAGTACACGGGGAGATGGTCGGAGCAGGAGCAGAAATTAACGGTGTGGTTGGCGGGAGGTTCAGCATTTCGGATGGCTATATAACCGGAGAAACGGTTGAGCTTGTGCCTAATAAAAAAATTGTCCAGCACTGGCGGACCACTGAGTTTCCTGAAGGCGCAGAGGACTCTATCCTGGAAATAACACTGGAAAGTTCCGGCAAAGAAACGACCATGAGGATGGTCCATACTCGAATCCCCGACGGACAGGGGGACGACTACAAGAAAGGCTGGCAGGAATACTACTTTACACCCATGAAAGAATACTTTGAGAAGAAGGCGTCTTTTTAATATTATTTAGGTGAATGCGGAACAGAAGCCTTTGTTCGTCAGTATGTTCGATCTATGTGATAGGGCGACAATTAAAGACAAGATGGAAAAGAAAGCAAGACGTGATTTTTTATTCGTGAGTCCTAAGGACGCGGAAGAGAATAGGAAAAGCGGCAGATCGGTCACTTGCGCACCCCGT
>JBFMGN010000332.1:0-4679 GCA_040752435.1 Spirochaetota bacterium | reverse complement strand
CCCCTCGCATAAGATCCGTAAAGAAGAATCGTCTGAGGTGTCACCCCTAGCTTTACAATTTCTGCTGCATAGCGGTTAATGATTATTTTAATTTCTCGTTCCGTTTTAGCCATTCTACTATCTCTATCGTTTTCTCAAAATACAAAGACACCACTATAGATATAACGTCCGGTTTTTAACATGTGTGCAGCGGTTTCAAGATCGTATACTGCTGACTTGATGAAGTTCTCCGTATCTTTTCTCATTACCTATACATTAGAACATAACAGGGCAAAAGTAAAGATTTCTGCGTGAAAGAAATCATAGCGACCGCCGGGTCGTAAAAGTGGTCTTAACGAAAAAAGGTAAAGAGATTGTGCTTGTTTATCAGAAACAAAAAAACGAAGCCTTCGGGAAGATGTTGACTATATTGACTTCGGAGGAACAGGAAAGTTTTATTTTGTTTTTTGAAAGAATTGCCAACGCGGTAGGGTAATAAAAGAACTTCGCCCCCTACATCGGATGTTCGCCGGTTTCGTAAGGGGAGGCCCCGCTTTTAGCCGTTCAAGGGACGCAGTAACATCCTGCGGCACCGGGAGTGGGATTCATCTTAGTTTTGGTGCATTTGACAAGCATAATGTTATGGTGTAATATGGTGGTGAGTATGGAAGGTGTAGTTATGAAAAGGATGACACTAACAATTGATGAAAATCTTATCGCTGATGCACAAAGACTTCTAGGTGCTTCCACAAAAAGGGAAACGGTTGAAAGGGCACTCCGGATAGTTTTGAATCAAAAAAAGAGGGAAAGAGCTCTCTCTCATTGTGGGAATATCGAACTCGATCTCACACAAGAGGCGTTAAAAGAGTTACGGGAAACGCAATGATTCTGGTTGATAGTTCAGCCTGGATTGAATATTACAAAAAAGGCGGAGATGAAATCATAAAAGAGCAATGTATCAATGCGATACAGAGTGATCTTGTTGCGATAAACGGTATTGTACAGGTTGAAATTCTGGGCTTTGAATCAAAAGAGAAAGTTTTTGAAACAGTCCGCTCCGACTTCTCAGCTTATCATTTTCTCGATTTGACAATTAATGTTTTTCAGCAATCATATATACTCGGAAAGGAACTTCGGCAAATCGGGATCAATATTCCTGCAACCGATTTGATTATTGCCGGTTGTGCCCTTTTTTACGATGTTTCTCTGCTTCACCTGGATAAACACTTTTCCCTGATTGCAAAACATTATCCGTTGGAAAGTATTACCGGCAATGAGACCCGGATGGAATAGCCCGATAATGAAGATTTCTCGAGCTTGATTGTCAAAAGGGGGAGATGGGATGGCTATTAAGATCATGGATTTAAAAGGTTTGAGATGCCCGCAGCCCACACTAAGAATGACTATCGAAATCCATTCCAATTTAAAAAAGGGCGATATAATTGAGGTTATTGCAGATTGTCCTACCTTTGAGAATGATGTCAAAAACTGGTGTCAAAGGATGAAAAAGACCCTCCTCTGGGTGAAGGACGAAGGAAATGGGATAAAACGCTGCCAGGTGCATATTTAAAAAAATTGAAATCCAGCCGGCATAACGATAGAGTAGTAATATGAAGTATTCCAGTGTTATTTCAATTTTTACATTTTTATGCCTTTCATCATTGGAAGGGACTTTTCCCTCCGATGAAATAGCTATTGGAATGTCGGCCGCCTTTAAAGGTTCTTCAAGGGCCCTTGGGATCTAACTCTACCGAGGATCAATGGCATATATTGAAGAGGTGAACAGATCCGGGGGTATAAACGGGAGAAAGATCGTTATTAAAGCATATAATGACGGCTACGATCCAATCCCGTGCATCGAAAATACAATTAATCTGATTGAAAAAGACAATGTCTGTCTTCTTTTTAACTATCTAGGGACTCCGACGGTTACGAGGATTCTACCGCTGCTTAAAAGATACAGTAAAAATTATGTTTTTCTCTTCTTTCCTTTTACCGGTGCTCAACCACAAAGGGAACCTCCCTATGATGAGTTCGTTTTTAACCTCAGAGCGTCCTATCGCCAGGAAACCGAGGGCCTGGTAGATTATTTTATAAAGAGTGGATTAAAGCGAATGGCTGTATTTTATCAAGTCGATGCATACGGCCGAAGTGGTTGGGATGGAGTAAAAAGAGCACTGGCAAAATACAACCTGAATATCGTCGGTGAAGCTACCTACAGGCGGGGTATCCAATATACCGAAAGTCTAAGGGAGCAGTACAGTTTTGTCGGTTTCGAAGGCTTCTTAAATGCCGAAGTACTGGTTGAAATACTTCAAAAGATGGAGAGTTTTTCGGGATAAAGCTCGTATCAAAGAAACGGTTGAGAGCCTGGAGAACCTTGATGTAGGAATTGACACGCCAATAACGTTTGGCCCCCAGAGACATCAGGGATTAAACAGGGTTTATCTTACGACTGTACGGGAGGGTAGTTTCATTCCTCTTGAGGAGCCGGGGAAATGAGAAAACTAAGAATATCAAAACTTTTCAGGAAGAACCTCCTTATTATTGTAGGGCTTTTCGGTATTGTGGGCATAATAACTACGATATTTTCAGGCTGGAGCCTTAATAAGCATATTACGAATGAATATAAAAGCAAGGGCATGGCTATTGCCAACGCCATTGCACATTCCAGTGTAGAAATAGTTTTAAACCGGGATGCATCTACAATCCAGTCCATAATCGATCAATTTATTGAAATAGAAGGCGTTTCTTTTGTTTTTGTCATTGATTCCGAGGGCGAAATAATATCCCATACATTTGTACCCACTGTCCCGGAAGAGGCCCTAACCTTAATACGATAAATACTCCCCTCAATACCCTGTCCGACTACGCTCAAAAATTGGTTTCACATGATTTCTCCGCTCCTGTAGATGTCCATTCTAATGATGAGTTTGAACTTCTGGCCAGTGCCATGCATTATATAGCCATAGATATACAGGGGATTTTTGACAGATTTGATCAGGCCGTAATCGATGCAACAGAAGCCAATATGAAACTTCGCGACACGCTGGCTTACCTTTCTGCAATTATCGAAACTATGGCTGACGCTCTGCTGGTCACAGACACTACCGGGACAATTATTCGAGTTAATCGCACTCTGCTTGATATGTTCAGATTTAAAGAGGATAGGGTGTTAGATAGATCATTCCATGAGGTATTTGCGCCCGATATGATCGCACTTATCGAGCAAAGTTGGAACTGCGGCAAGCGGGAAGTTGTCAGTGCGGAGATACGACAACATCAATATAATCCTTACGGAGGGAAGGAGACTTACAGCCCTGATAAACGATGTTTTGGATATAGCCAAGATGGAAGCCGGTAAAATTGACTGGAAGTCGGAACCACTTGAGGCGGCTGATCTGATTGAAAATGCCTTGAATGCGACCGCATCACTTTTTACGCAAAAAGGAATCAAGGTAATCAGAAAGGTTAAAGAGAGGCTGCCTGTTGTAATCGGGGATGGGGATAGATTGATTCAAGTAATGATCAATCTCCTTTCTAACGCAGTTAAGTTTACAGATGAAGGATCGGTAACCTGTGCTGCGAAGAAGACCGAAGAGGGTATTATGATCAGTATAATAGATACCGGAGTAGGAATAAGCAAAGGAAATCATGAATTGGTCTTTGAAAAGTTTAAACAGGTGGGGGATACGCTTACGGATAAGCCGGTCGGCACAGGCTTGGGACTGTCTATATGCAAACAGATAGTTGAACATCATGGCGGAAGTATCTGGGTGGAGAGCGAACCGGGTAAAGGGAGCAATTTTTCCTTTATTCTGCCGACAATAAAGGATGAAGTTATTAAGGAAGGTATGGTTCAAGTAGTGAAAACAGAGATAGATGCCTTGATAAAGCAGATAAGAGAGCATGTCTCGATTGATAATCCTGATGTTAAGGTTGAGGAGAAAACCATACTGGTGGTAGACGATGATTCCAGTATAAGGATTGTGTTATAATCCATTCTGATGAGCGGATTGGACGATAGTTTACTCTGTTATTTTATTTGATTTTCCATAAATATATTATTATATGAAAATGAGAAAGTTCTTATACAAGGAGGCAAGAGATGGGATTGAAAATCTTTCAGGTAGATGCATTCACGGACAAACTATTTGAGGGCAACCCGGCCGCAGTCTGTATGTTGTCCGAACCGGGCGATGAACGCTGGATGCAGAAAGTGGCACAAGAGATGAATTTGTCCGAAACTGCTTTCCTTTGCAGGCAAGCTGACGGCTTCAACCTGCGTTGGTTTACTCCGGCAGTTGAAGTCGATCTCTGTGGTCACGCCACCTTAGCAAGTGCGCATGTCTTATGGGAGGAGGGTTACTTAAAGCCAGACCGGCAGGCTCAGTTTTATACCCGCAGCGGACTCCTGACGGCTAAGCGAAAGGGTAATTGGATTGAGCTTGATTTCCCGGCTAAACCAGAGGAGCAGGCAACGCCTCTTCCCGAATTGGCCGGGGCTTTGGGAGTTACACCCCAATATGTGGGCAGGAGCCAATTTGATTATTTGGTGGAGTTGAGCTCAGAGGAAGCAGTGCGCAATTTAAAGCCTGATTTCGCTTTACTTAAGGCGCTTCCAGTTCGGGGTGTCATAGTGACAGCTCTTTCGAATTCTAAAGAGTATGATTTCGTCTCCCGTTTTTTTGCACCAGGCG
>JBFMGN010000331.1:0-4681 GCA_040752435.1 Spirochaetota bacterium | reverse complement strand
TGAGTTTGCTTTGTTTAAAAAACAGTCTGAAATAGAGGCAAGATTACGGCCGAACAATTTCCTGGATAGAATGGTGGATGGCATAAATGAATTCTCTTCAAAGGCAGGCTTTAACGGCAGAATTGATTACCGGGAAATAAAATCAATATTCACTACGGTCGATAAAATCTTTAAGGAAATTTTTCATGGGAAATTCAACGGCAAGGATTAGTAATGAAGAAAAGATACAGGCTGTACAGAATAGGTTGGATATTTTTTAAAATATTTCTCGATTTGCGCAGGGAATTTAAGCTTTCCAAAAAGAAAGGTTTTTCTTTCGCCTCCCGGAAGATGGAGAAAATACATAAAAAGCGGGCCGCTGAATTATTTGACACCGCCGTATCCATGGGTGGAGGGTTGATAAAGCTTTGCCAGTATTTCAGCACCCGCCGCGATATTTTCCCTGACCCGTATATAAAAGTTCTTTCAAATCTCCAGGATAAGGTCCCTCCCGTTCCGTTTTCAGAGATTAAAAAGATATTGGAGGAAGAATACGGCGGCCTCAATTTTCCTTTCACGCAGGTAGATGAAAATCCGGTTGCTTCTGCCTCCATCGGCCAGGTACACCGGGCGGAATTGCGAAACGGTGCGATCGTCGCATTAAAAATACAAAAACCGGGAATTGAGGATATTTTTGATACGGATTTTGCAATTCTGTTTTACGTATTTAAATTGATTTCTCATTTTAATTTTTTCAAAGAGAATAAGGATTTTCATAAGGTGCTTGACGAATTTGTCAGGGTAACCGGGGATGAGCTTAATTTTGAGAGAGAGATTTTTATTGCCAAACGGTTTAAAAAAGAACTATCAAAATTTTCATATATTACGGTTCCTACGGTAATAGAGCAGTTTTGCACTAAAAAAATTATTGTAATGGAATATATAAAGGGTGATAAAATTACTGAAAAAGAAAACTGGATTGCAAGAAACAACGACCCGAGAGTAATTGCGAAAAGGATTGTCGAAATTTATATTGAACAATTCATATTTTTCCGGCTTATCCATTTTGATCCGCATCCGGGTAATATTTTAATTCTTGATAATAATAAAATCGCACTCCTGGATTTCGGTATGGCAGGGGAAATAACCGATACCATGAGCAAGGGAATAAAAGACGGTATTGAAGCATTCTTAAAAAGGGATTACGAAAAAATATTACTGGTGCTGAAGAAACTGGGTTTTATCCGGCAGGAGGCCGATGAAAAAAAATTGCTACCTCTAACCAGGTATTTCATGGACGAGATTATTTCCGTGGTAAAATTTGACCGCGAGTCAATGCAGAAGATCAATATATCACCGATTTTAAAAGAGTTAACCGAAGTTATTTATTCCCACCCTTTCCAACTGCCATGGGAATGGGCGTATATTTTAAAAACCACCGGAACCCTCGTGGGAATTGTATCCATGTTGAATCCTGATTTTAACATCTACGATGAGCTTACTCCGCATTTCAACCGGATCGTAAGGCATAGTCTGTCAGAGATAATAGAACGGTTTTATGAATCGGCAAAATCGGCTTTTAGGAGTATTGTTCGGATTTAATCCTTGGAAGAGAAATTGGATTGTTGCCGGTTTTCCAAAATTTCAATAAAACTTTCGATCCTTGTCAATGTCTGCCCTGAGGAAGAAGAGTCCCGGTCTACAAGATCCGTCTCAATATTTAAAACAGGCTTTTGGAAAAGTGGTTTCATGGCATTTATCGAACCGGAAGACTGCCGGCAGCCCCAGTGGGAAAAACTGATAATTCCGTCCACGGAATATTTTTTTATCATACTATTGATTTGATTAATACGCCTTAAGGGTGTTCCCAATTGGGGCAGCGAGAGGATTTTTCCGGCAATACTTTTAAAGGGTTCATCCGGATTCATCTGCGGCCAGGGAATGTCATTATACTCTTCGATAATTACGGCTCCATTTTTCTTTTTTATTACATCGAGGGCAGGATTGTTGTAGACCGGCGGAAGATGCATAAGGAGAAAACGAAGCTTTTCCGGGGGAATCGGTTTCCCTTTTTGTAATAGTTCTTTATAAAGGATTGTATAAAATTTTAAAGAGCCGGTACTGCCGAGTTGGGCGGTATGGTTTAATAGATTCCATGCCAGCGCCATGGGCGGGAGATCGGGAAAATATTTTTCCTGGCGTAACTCATTTATCTTTTTCATAATCTTTCTGGTTTCTTCAGCCAGGGAAACAGCCTTTTTTAAATGCGACAATGGATCTTTTATTTTGTCATGGTTCTGGGTTGAACGGGCGAGACGGAAAAACAGCTCTTCAAGCTGATCCGCCACATAAGATTCCGCGTCTTGAGCGCCGGGTTCTGGCACATCAATAAAGTAAAAAGGCGCGCCTGTCAGCTTTCCTATCGCCTGCATTGATCTTAAGTTTCCATCGCAGAGGGATGAGGCCGCTACTATGCTTCCAGGTGCATAAAAACCATTCTTTAATACAACACTTAAGTGGGCCCTATGAAAAGTGCAGAGGCTGGATGGAACGCCTATTTCGGCACTGTTTTTTAAAAGTGATCCAGCCAGGTTAAGAGAACCGATAACTCCTCCCACGGCTTCGAGTACGAGGGGTGTAAGCCCTAAGGCATGCAACATCTCCGAGGGAGTTAATAGCGTAACCCAGACGGATTCTTCCGGGTGGAAAAAAGCTTTATAGAAGGAGCGGTAATTTATACTATTATGCCAACGTCGGTATTTATATTTTTCAACGTTAAACTGCATGGTAATTCCATACGCCAGAACGGCCGCCCTGGCCCTTCGGGGAGTGATCCGGGTAAGGATGGAATTAATACAAAAACTCATACAGTCTTTTGCAATTCCTTCTGTTCCTTCCCCAGCAGCGCGGCTCCCACCGCACCTACAATCTGGGGAATTTTCGGCAATGAAAAGCCGACGTTAAGCCTTTTTTCCAAGGCGGCTACCAACCCCTGGTTTAATGCACCTCCACCGGTAACCGAGGCGGGTTGTACAAGTCCAACGCGGCGGACCATCCCTTCAAGCCTGTTGGTAATGGCATGGTATATGCCTTTTACGATTTCGGAGGTTGTGTGCCCTTTACCAAGCAGTGAAATAACCTCAGATTCGGCAAAAACAGTGCACACACTCGAAATAGGAACAGGCGATCCTTTGCACCTGCTTAAACGACTCATCTCTTCCATATCGAGCCCAAGGGCGCCCGCCATTACCTCAAGAAACCTGCCTGTGCCGGCCGCACATTTGTCGTTCATCTGGAAATCTTCCACCTTGCCGTTTCCATCCATTTTAATCACTTTGGAATCCTGCCCGCCTATATCGATGACGAATCGTGTGCCGGGCAGCAAATGAACAACTCCACGTGCATGACATGATATTTCAGTCACACTCCCATCGGCAAAACCGATACTCTCCCTGCCGTAGCCGGTAGCCATGATAAAACCGAGATCTGCTTTTCTTAACCCTGCCTCCTTTAACATCTCCATAAACATCCCTCGGGTCAACGCTTCTGTTCCAGGGCTGGTCTTTAGTATTCTGTAACTGATTATGTCACCTCCGGTTGACAGGATAACCCCATCGATAGTTGTAGAGCCGATGTCCAGACCGCAATAATAGCTGCCCGCTGTTTTTAAGCCGGTCATATCCTCTTTCCGTATTTTTGTCGATAAAGTTTCTGCAAAGGCCTGGATTCTGGTTTTTATCTGTCCCTCACTCTGAACTGATCCATCGGTTTCAATTTGGAGGATGGCTTGCTTGCCTATTTTCGCCATCAGTCCGATCAGGTCGAAACCATACAGATCACAAAAGGGCATGCGAAATTGTATTATTCCTTTTATTTTGTCCGGGTACATTTCTGCCAGTTTATCGAGTTCATCTTTTCTTTCATACATTCTGGCGCAGGGGATTTTACTAAGATAGAGATCTGCCAGATGTAGAAAAATGTCATCGTTATTTACCGGTGTTTTTTCTGAAACAGGTGTGAAACGCCACCGTCCGTCCAGGCAGGAATCGTTAAAAAGAATGTTAAACCCCGCGTCTTCAATTATTGAAAAGATGGTGTTCCCCGGCATCGGCGAACCTGAGATTACAACCGGAATGCGTCCGGAATCATTTTTATCAGGCACCTGAGAGGTTCTAAGAGCATGCAGAGTATTTTCAAGAAAAATTTTCGCCTCTTTCAGATCTTTATTATAAATACTTTGCTTAAGTGAAAAAAAAGTGCTGTAACCTGAATGATGATAGTAAGCCTTAAGTTCTTCCAGAAGCCGCCCTATGTTACTATAAATTTCGTATGCTTTAATTATTGCGGTGTACCCGGAGGCGTCGATATTCAATTTTCCTGTATTAGAGGCGGTCAAATATGTATAGAGGCTTTTATATTGTTGTGCCAAAAAATCAATTGAAGCAGGTGTCTTTTGACGCGGTACGCTGAGCATAAAAACAGGCACACCCTGTAAGTAGAGAATATCAAAGAGCTTTTTCATGGCATCGCATGAATCCGTAATGATCACCCGATTAATACCGGAGCGGTTGTTTGTAATGTGCTTCAGTAATGAGTGAGCATAAGAACAGATGTTTCTCGATAAATCCGAGTTTTCATTCTCACAGATATCTGAGGGAGGGCAGAATAGTCTTTCCGGTTTATAGCCTGCTCCGTCAATTAT
>JBFMGN010000330.1:0-4681 GCA_040752435.1 Spirochaetota bacterium | reverse complement strand
CTTGCACTGGGAGTCCTGCTTTCATTTATCCTGGGTCCATGGATTCCCTTCAAAGCCGTTTTGGTTCTTCTTTATGGAATCGGGATTGCCCCTGTTTTTCCTTTACTGATGGCCAGAGGGGTCAAGGAATATCCTGACCAGCCGGGAGCCGTAACGGGTATCCTTTTTGCCGCGTTATCTCTCGGCGGCATGGTCTTTCCTTTACTTCTCGGCGCAGTAGCTTCTGTCATCGGCATCGCAAGGTCTTACTATATAACCGCCTGCATTGTTTTCGGATTACTTGTTTCAAACCTGCTTTGGATGAAAAAAGAAGCGTGATTTAAGGTTTTTTTATTACAACCCGTACATCTCCATCCCGTTTTACATATCCTTCTTTTTCCATTCTGTTCAAAAGAGGCAGCATATACTTCCTGGAAAGGCCTGTTTTTTCCTTCGCATAGGGTATTGTGAATCTCTGACCGGTATCCAATTCTTTGAGGATTGAAAATACCAATTGCATGTAGCTCGCCCTGGTGTAGAAGATGGTACCCTCCTCCAAAGCGACAACAAGACCCATGCGGCTTAAATTTCTCAACTCTGTCTGTGCGCCCGGCAGGGAAATTTTTTTAAGTTCTACTCCGCTTATCCCGGCTTCCTCCACCAAACGTAAAATACTTCTTCCTGTCGGACTTAATGCGCCGGTACCCGAAAGATCCTTTTTAAAGAGTATGTCGTTTTTAAGAACAATCAATTCTTCTTCAAGCAGGAAAGAATAGATTAATTGTAACGCTTCGTCCTCCATTATCAGTTTGCTTTTCAGCTCGTTTATCGTTATCCCCCCCGGCTGTTCAGAAAGGTTTAATATTTTTTCCTTCAGGTTTTTAAGAGTGTCTTTCAGGAATATCCAGTGCCCGAGGTAGATAATTTCATCTTGGCGCAGACGCGCCTCTAACTGTTCCCTTGCGTCTTCCTCCAGTATTTTCACGAATCCATTGACGGAAAGGGTTAAAAGATAAAAATCTTTTGGATTGAGTTTCTCAGGAAAAGCAGGGAATACCTCAGCCAGTCTTTTTCTTTCTTCTCGTGTGGTTTTTCCACCCCAGAGAACTCTCCCGCCGCCCAGGATCGAACTACCGCCGTGTTGAATAATAACAAGGGGTTGATTGAACATGGCAGCCACAGGAACGTTCAAAACAATCCGGGCCAAAGATTTTTCCGAGATAAAATGTATCTCCGCCGGCTCATGGGCTGTACCGAGTGCAATTTCAATTTCGCTGTGATTTTTCACTGATTTTACCGAAAAATCTTTCCGGTTCCGGAAAAAAGAAGATCCGTCGTATCCTTCAGGGAAGGGAAGTACGAGCTTTATAAGATATTCCCTTTCACACCAGAAGGGATTGTTCACATCCGCAATACAGTTTCCCCGCTTAAGTTCTTCTTTTTTTATTCCCGGAAGGTTTAAAGCCGCCCTGCATACCGGGAATGCTTTTTCAACATTCTTGAAGTAGGTTTGAATATTTCGTATCCTGGTTTTCTTTCCGCCGGGCAGTATTATTACTTCCATATCTTTTACAAGCGGGCCGCCCTTAAGGCTGCCCGTGGCCACAGTCCCGGCTCCCCGGATGTTGAATACCCGGTCGATATAGAGGTAAGGAGATGTATAACGGGAGGGTTTTACCGCCTCAAGCTCCTTAAGTATCAAGACTTTAAGTTCGGCGATGTTGAATCCCGTGGCTGCGGATACAAGTATGGAAGGCGGTTTTAGATTAAAATATGTATTATATTTTTCAACGGCTTGGGAGGCAACGTCAGCGGCTCTTTCCAGGGGAACAGAGTCGCATTTTGTTATGACCAGGATGATGTGATTAATCCCCATTAAATGCAGGATTACGGCATGATCCGTTGTCTGCTGCCTCCAGCCGTCATCGGCTGCAATGACAAGCAGGGCAAGATCGAGACTCCAGGCGCCTGCCACCATGTTTCTGATGAAGCGCTCATGCCCAGGTACATCGACGACACCCACAGGCTCATCATTTTTACCGGGAAAGTAGGCAAATCCCAAGTCGATTGTCATTCCCCGCTCTTTCTCCTCGGGCAGCCTGTCGGTTACTATGCCGGTCAGAGCCTCTATAAGTTTTGTCTTACCATGATCGACATGGCCGGAGGTGCCTAGTAAATACATGCTACTCTCCAAGAATTTCCTTTAAGGCCGCCTTGACACGAGAAAGCTCTTCAGGCTCGATGGTCGCTAAGTTAAGCCTGACCCTGCCATCGGAAATTGTTCCGATTATTGGGGGGCTGTTTTCTCTTAAGAGCTGTAACACCCGCTCGGCTTTATCATCGATACATATTTCAATGGAAAAGGATGGAAAGGTCTCATCCGGTGCACTTCCGCCCCCGGTCGACAGGGTTGATGGTACCAGGCGCGCTTTGGCCGCGCTGATACCGCGTAAAACATTTCTTCCCCTTTTTTTCAGTTCTTGCAGAGGTAAGGAGATAATTCTTTCCACCGGACTTAAGTTTGAGTCGTTCAACTTTTCCACGAGACACTCCTCAAGGATGGAATAGATGGTCTTGCCAGGCCTGAAAACCCGCATAAGGGGATGAGAAGAGAGACTTTTTACCAGGGCTTCCCTGCCTGCAATCACCCCTGCCTGAGGGCCGCCGAGTATTTTATCCGCGGAAAAACTTACCAGGTGGGCCCCGTGCTTAAGGTAATATTTGACAGCCTTTTCCCCGGGTATGTTTTCCGTTGTTGTTCCTGAACCCTGGTCCACAGCCAGGATAATATGTCCGGGGAGTGCGTTGGCAATTTCATCGATGGAAGGGGTTTGTGTAAAACCGCGGATTTTGAAATTCGAAGTGTGAACTATCAACACCATTGCAGTCTGGCTTGTAATGGCCTGGATGTAATCCTTAAGCGTCGTGATATTGGTTGTCCCCACCTCTACGAGTCGTGCCCTGGAAAGAGCAAGAATTTCAGGAAGCCTGAATCCGCCGCCTATCTGTATCTGCTCGCCCCGGGAGACTATGACCTCTTTCCCTTCTGCGCAGGCTGAAAGCATGAGAAAAACGGCCGCGGCGTTATTGTTGACAACCAGGGAAGCTTCCGAACCAAGCAGCAGGGAGAAGAGTTCCGGAATGATACCGTTTCGTTGCCCGCGTTTCCCGGTGGATAAATCGAACTCAAGATTGGAATAACCCGTATTTACCGTTACTGCCGTGTTCCATGCACTCGCCGCAATGGGGGTTCTTCCCAGGTTTGTATGCAGTATTATACCCGTGGCATTTATAACTTTAATAATACGTTTCCTTGAAAATTCCCTGCATTTGGAATCAATGGCATGGAGCACTTCGCCAAAGGCGTATGCCCCAGGACTATATACACCTAAACCGTTCGTGGGATTATTCCCCTGAAGCAGGGATGCCTTAAGCTCGTCCATTACGGAAGAAGCGATCCTGGAAACCAGGGGCCGGCTTAAAACCGGGAACCACCGCTGAATCACGGGTGATTGAAGTACCTTTTCAATTTGGGGGAGACTGCGTAAAACTTCGTTTTCCATTACGGAAGAGGCAGGAATCGAACCTGCCGCTGCTTAAAAAGCGCAGCCAACGGTTTTGAAGACCGCGGAGACCACCAGATCTCATCAGCTTCCAAGATATTTTTTTAGGAGCGCCCATCACTGTACCCTGCGTTATAGTCGAAGAGGCGGCCTCTTCGACTGCAATGGACTCCGATGTAGTATTGCAAAATAGTATGATGTCTCTGTTTGTTTCTGTCAATTAACCGGAGGTAACTTCCACCCCCGTCCCTTCGGTTACTTCCCCGACTATCCGGTAGAAATGTCCCTTAGCGGTGAGAAGATTCTCAAGCACATCCATTTTATCTTTCGATATGGCAGCTAAAAGTCCGCCGGATGTCTCAGGGGTGAATAAAAGCATCTGCATATCATCTGAAATGCCGGTGGAAAAAGTTATTTTATCCTTGTAAAAATCTTTGTTTCTGAATGAGCCCCCAGGAAAGAGGGATTCTCCGGCATAGCGGACTGCACCTTCCAGGAAGGGAAGGGTATGGAAAGCAAAGTGGAGCCGTACCCCGCTTTTTTCCGCCATTTCATAACTGTGACCCAGGAGTGCAAAACCCGTGATGTCGGTGCAGGCATGGATGCCCGTTTCTTGAAAGATGGCCGATGCATCTTTATTCAATAATTTCATACAGTCAACGGCTTTCGCGGCATGCAGTGGATCGGCCCGGTCAGCCTTAGCAGCCGTGGTAATAATGCCCGTACCCAATGGTTTCGTCAGAACCAATATATCCCCCGGCCTGGCGCCTGCTTTTGTGAAAATCCGAGCCGGATGCACAAAGCCCATGACCGAAAGGCCGTACTTTGGTTCGTTATCGCATATAGTGTGCCCGCCGGCGAGAACTCCCCCTGCTTCCTTGACTTTATCTGAGCCGCCTTTAAGGATGTCGTTTATTATGGTAATCGGGAGTTTGGCAGGAAAAGCACAGATGTTAAGGGCAACGGCAACCTCTCCCCCCATGGCGTAGATATCACTTAAGGCATTGGCGGCCGCAATGGCACCATAATCGCAGGGGTTGTCGACGACAGGTGTAAAAAAATCCACTGTCTGGATTACCGCCAGCTCTTCAGTAATTTTATAAACTGCGGCATCATCGCTTGTTGTAAGTCCCACGAGC
>JBFMGN010000033.1:0-12510 GCA_040752435.1 Spirochaetota bacterium | reverse complement strand
CTGGGATATAACATTGCCACCGTGCGGACGATCATATTCATCATCGCCTGCGCCATTGCGGGATTGGCAGGTGGGCTTTACGCTCCCTTAGAGGATTTCATATCACCGCAGCTCCTCGGTTTGATTTACTCGACCCAGTGCATTATATGGGTGGCAATCGGTGGAAGGAATACCTTGGTCGGACCTTTTATCGGAGCGTTGCTTTTAAGCTATTTAGAGATGATCTTCAGTGGACTAATTGTAGAATTCTGGTACCTCATTGTCGGCATTATCCTTCTGGTGGTCGTGTTGTTCTGGCCGGACGGGTTGGTTGGATTCTTAATGAAAAAGAAAATCAGCAGGCGGAAAAAGAGATTACCCCATGAGTCAATCTGACAGTGTGATTTTACGAATGCACAACCTTACTCGCAGGTTCGGGGGATTTTGCGCAATTGATGATATTACCATGGAGATCGAAATGGGAGAACTCAGAGCAATCGTGGGTCCGAATGGAGCGGGAAAGACAACCCTCTTCAATCTTATTACGGCGAATCTGAAACCGGATAGAGGGAAGATTTTTTTCAAGAAACATGAAATTACAAATCTGCCACCCGAAAAAATCTGCCGGCTGGGTATAAGTAGAAAATTCCAATCACCTTCCGTATTCGGTAATCTCACGGTTTTGCAAAATATTCTCGTTGCCGGGTATGGGAAGTTCAAAATCGCGCATATGTTGTTCGGTAAAATAGAGAAAAGTGATATAGATCAAGCCGTGGAGATTCTCAATACGATCAAGCTGGAGCAAAAGAAAGACGAGCTTGCCGGCTCTCTTTCCCATGGGGAGAGACAGTGGCTTGAGATAGGCATGATCCTCAGAACCGAACCTGAGATATTGTTGCTCGACGAACCGACAGCCGGCATGACGCCGTCTGAAACGATTGAAACAGCCCATTTGATCAGAAATATCTCGAGCGAACTGACTACCATCGTGATTGAGCATGATTTGAAATTTCTAAGAGAGATCGGTGAGAAAGTAACGGTTCTTCATAACGGGAAAATCCTTGCAGAAGGGACATTTGAGGAAATAGAGCGGGACAAGCAGGTGAAGAAGGTATATATCGGCAGGGAGTAGAATAACAGCATGTCTTTCCTGGAAGTAAAGAATATCTTTGTAGACTATAAAGGGGCACTTATCCTCCATGACGTGAGTCTTGAGCTGGATAGAGAAGAATTCGTATGCATTTTAGGGCGCAACGGTGTCGGAAAGACGACTCTGCTGCGCAGTATTATGGGACTAACTCCACCGAAGGCGGGTAGTATATTCCTCAATGGTGAGAACATCGCCGGCAGACGGCCGTACTACATTGCCAGAAAGGGTATAAGCTATATACCACAGGGGAGACAGATATTCCCTGATTTAACTGTGGAAGAGAACCTCAAGGTAGGCACCTTTATAACACCGGAGAATAAAAAGATAAAAAGCGAACTGTTCGACTATTTTCCGTTTTTACAAGAGAAGCTGAAAGGAAAAGCAGGGGAACTCTCCGGGGGACAGCAGCAGATGCTCGCCATTGCGAGAGCTTTGGCAGGGGAACCCCATACCATGATCCTCGACGAACCAACCGAAGGAATTCAGCCAAGCATCATCAAGACCATTATCGAAATAATTAAAGATCTAATCCGGGAAAAGAAACTTACCTTTATCCTGGTTGAGCAAAACATCGATTTTGCGTTTCAACTTTCTTCCAGGGGATATATTCTTGAGAAAGGGATGGTGGTAAGTCAGGGTCCGGTGGAAAGTCTAAAAGAGGATTCGATTGTAAAAAGTTATTTGACTATTTAGTAATACATTTCCGGCGGACTATCAGTGACCGCCCGGATTGTAAATCCTGAAACTGGAGAGGAGGATTTTTATGATCATTGATTGCCACAATCATATATTGGCTGCAGGTGCTTATCCCGGCTACGAAAAGTTCATAAAGGAGATGACAGTGGAGTATTTTCGCTCCATCGGGAAATTGCCTACTGATCGAATGCCGGTTGATGATGATTGGAAGGGACTTGAGTATCTATGGGAACCAATAGATCCTCAAGTTCTCATTAAGGATCACGATAAGGCCGGCGTCGATAAATCTGTCGTGCTCGGTGTCGCGCCCTCGGAATACACCTTGTATCTGATACGTGGCACGATTGATCTTCGGGGAGTGACGGATGTCCCCGGACCCCCAACCATCGAGAAAGCCAACGATTACATCGCCGCTGTGGTCAAGAAATATCCTGATAAGCTTATCGGAATGGCTGCCGTAAATCCTAAATTTCGAGGACCTGAAGCTGCGGTGGAAGAGCTGGAGCGAGCGATTCACGGTTTGAAATTGACGGGACTTAAGCTTTATCCTTGTTATGATCATTATTCCCCCAACGACTGGGAGCTCACCTACCCTCTGTTTGAAAAAGCCCAGCAGCTCGGCCTTCTCGTTATGGTTCATCAGTCTGCAACGCCGGTAATTGACGCACCTCTTAAGTACAGCAGACCTTACCTGCTGGACGATGTAGGACGTAAGTTTCGAGAGTTAAAGATTATGGTGTGCCATGCCGGATTGCCATGGGTGGAGGAAACTATGGTTATGGTTGCAAAACACCCTAATTTCAGCATGGATGTCTCCTACCTTACGAGCGTTTATACCAGGAGAGAAATGTACTATTTCCTTAAAAAAGCGCAGGCTTATGGGGTTCGGTGGTCCAAAATTTGTTGGGGAACAGATTACCCGGGTTTCGAGTTCCCCGAAACCCTGCTCCCGAAGTTCAGGACGGTTAATGAGGAGGCCAGATCTCTCGGTGAACCGGAGATACCGGAGGATGAAATTGAAAAGATGCTGGGGGATTATTGGCTAAAAGCCGCCGGCTTGAAAGGATAGCCGGTATAGCAAAACTTGGGTATAAACATACTTGTAAGGAGGTCGATATGGAAGGGCAAAAAGTTCCTTTTACTCTGGAGATAGAGAAAACGGCCTTGATCGTTGTGGACATGCAAAACGATTTTATCAGAGCCGGGGCGCCTATGGAGCTTCAATCGTGCCGGGCGGCCATCCCCAATACAAAGCGGGTAATCGATGAGTGCAGGCAGAGGAAGATTCCAATCATCTATTTAAAGTTCATTGCCGGTCCGATGGAAACGCTTATATGGACTTGGTCGCCTAAGCTCCTTCCCGATGTAAAGTGTTGCTGGAAAAATCACAAGCGCTACTATCAAGATATCAACAAAGAAGCTGAAGTGAGTGATATCATAGAGGAGTTGTATCCCGAAGCGGGAGACTTAATCGTGGAAAAATACTCCTACGGCGGGTTTTACAACACGAATCTTCACAGCCTACTCATGGCTCATCAAGTTATGTATACGATTATCCTGGGTGCAGCCACCCCGATCTGTGTAGACGATACGGTCAGCGGCGCTTTCGATAGGCAGTATAAAGTCTTCCTGGTGTCGGACGCTACCGGGAGCTTTGACGAAGAATTTCACCAGAACTCTCTCAGGCGCATCGCCATGAAGTACGGCCGCGTAGTAACGACCCGGGAACTCATCGAAGAGATGGAAAAGGCCTCCTCATTTGCGGTCCTAGAACATCAGGATAAAATAAGAGGGCTATTGAACCAGCCCTCTCTTTAAGGATATATAAAAGATGGCGACTATTTTAGTAGTCATCATCCGGGTCGCGCCAGCGGTTTTTTTCCCGATTTTCCCGCAGCTTTCTTATCGCCTTTCCGACAAGTTTGTCAAGCTGAGGTTTAAAAAAGTAACCCAGCACTACCCCTACAAGCAGCCAGAAAATCATCTTATTCCTCCTCCTTTACTATTTCGATCTTGATTCCTGCCTGTTCTTTCACTTTTTCGTGGGCCGGAACCACCACCTTAAGCACCCCGTTCTTGAATATGGCTTTAACCTCATCCCTGTTAAATTTATCGGCGGGTACATAGTATTTCTGATTACTAATATCCTTGAACTTGAGGCGCCGCTTGAAATACCGGACGTCTTCCCCGGCTTTCATCTCTTCAGGCGCCTTAGCGGAAAATACCATGTAATCCCCGCTAAACTCAAGGGTAACGTCTTTTTCGCTGAATCCGGCCAGGGCGAACTCGAAGACCAGGCTTTTTTCTTTTGTCAGATAAACGTTCACCGGTGGATAAGAATAGGCAGGATAGTAATCTATATTCTCATCCCACATAAATCCACAGCTTTTGGGTCCGCAATAGAACCCTTCATGAAATGCATCACTGAAGTTTTGGGCGGCCTCAAAAACTTCATCCATGATTTTGGCAATGTCGATAAATACTTTGTTTTTCATCAAAACACCTCGTGCTGGCGTGTATTAAGCCCCTTTTATACGGCGGCTTTAGATGCGAAAAGTTCTCTGCTTTTTCGCATCGGTAAGAGCAACGCTCTTCTCTAAATAAGTTGCAAATATTATGCCAACTATTTGAAATGTCGTATTAATTATCCCATGAATATACGGCGGAACCGGGCAAAAAATAATGTACCAATTATCTGTGTTATAAGAAATTATAAAGAATAATCCCTATAAAGGGCCTCTTTGTGTTCAACAATCGGTTTAAGAGAAGAAACGAATCTTTTAGGTTTAACCTTGATATGTGTCAAATTGACTCTTTATCCCGATTAACTTTACAAATCCGGGACATTATTTTACACCTTTGCGTAAAGACTGAAATGCTGATATTCTTAATCTCTCCCATTTAATTCTATTTATTTTAGAAGGTTGTGTGGTGGTTTTAAAAGTACTTTTTATTGGCGAGATTGTCGGGAAAGTCGGTGTTTTCTGTGTTAAAGCTTTGCTTCCAAGAATAAAGGCAGAAAAAAAAATCGATTTCGTAATCGCCCAGTCTGAGGGCGCTACCGGCGGCTTTGGTCTGGGGAAAAATCATGCAGTTTACCTGCATAAGCTTGGAATTGATGTACTTACCGCAGGTGAATGCATATATTATAAAAAGGATATGGTTGAATATATACAGAAGGCGCCCTATATACTGCGCCCGGCAAATTACCCGGCTGGAAACCCGGGGCGCGGTTGGTGGGTTTATACCAAGGCTGAGCAGAAAATCGGGGTAATCAACCTGCTTGGACAATCTGGTTTCAACCGGGTGCATTTAAGTAACCCTTATAGTTTTCTACCGGAACTTGTAAACCGGATTAAGAAGGATACTAATATCATCATTGTAGATTTTCATGCGGCCACAACGGCGGAAAAATATGCCATGTTCTACCATGCGGATGGTATGGTGAGTGCAGTTATCGGGACCCATTTCAAGATCTTAACTTCGGATTCAGCGATCCTGGCGGGCGGGACTGGGATTATTTGTGATGCCGGGAGAACCGGGAGCCTTGATTCGGTGGGCGGTCTGGACGAGGAGATTGAAATCCAGAAGTTTTTAACCCAAATTCCCGAACGATCGAAGGATGCCTGGAAGAATCTGGAACTGCAAGGAGTTTTTCTTGAAATTGATGAGTCAGGTAAAACCACCGGAATTGAACCGCTTCGATATCAGTGCAAAGAGGTGCCAAATGACAGAGACAGGGAAAATAATAAAGATTGAAGGCAATAGAGTCACCCTCGGGGTATGCGGAGAAGAATCCTGCCAAGCCTGCGGCGGGTCGTGCAGTATAAAGGAGAAGGAGCGGGTTTTTACTGCCCTTAATTCGAGGGATTTATCATTGCAGGCAGGGGATGAGGTGGAAGTGTATATTTCGGCCGGGAAAACTCTTAAGGCGAGTTTCATGCTTCTTATCCTTCCGCTTCTCCTGTTCATCATTTTTTACGCCGGCGCAGGGGGAATATTCAAAGGCGCTTCGGAGGCAGTCAAGGCACTGGGCGGCGTTGCCGGCCTGGCTTCAGGCTTTGGAATAAATTACCTGTACAAAATATTAAGGAAACAACCGGATATGCCGGAGATTATCGGCAAAAGAGGACCGTTCTAAGGCTTCTAAGGCGTCCGGGATTGCAGGGTCGGTTTCAGGCATATTCTTTTGCAAGGCGGTTGATGGTTTCAGCCATCTTGTTTAACGGAACAACATACTGGATATATCCGTTTTCAAGGGCGACTTTCGGCATACCGAATACAACACAGGATTGCTCATCCTGCCCGATTGTTAATCCACCCTGGCTATGGATGGTACCGATTTCTTTGGCGCCGTCTTTCCCCATGCCGGTCATGATAACCGCCATAGCCCGGTTACGATAGTTTTTGGCAACTGAGGCAAAGAGGACATCCGCGGACGGCCTGTGTCCGTTCACCGGTTCGAAAGAGGAGAGATGAACAACGGTTGCCAGGGACTTTTTCTCGACTTCCAGGTGGTAATTCCCTGGAGCAATAAGGACGCGTCCCGGACGAACAAGATCACCTTCTTTTGCCTCGCTCACCTCAAGCGGACAAATTTTATCCAGGCTGCGGGCAAACTCTTCCGTAAAACCAGCCGGCATGTGCTGAACCACGAGTATTGGAATAGGAAGGTCCTTATCGAGGTTGGCGAATACTTCCCGTAAAGCATTAGGCCCGCCTGTGGATATTCCAATAGCGATTATTTCAAGCGGCCCTGTATACTTTCTTGCAACAGGTTTCTCAATCAGCTCCGGCCCGGCCACGGACGGTGAGGGTATTACCTCTTCGGAAATAATCGACTTTTGCACAATTTTTTGTTTCCGCATACGGCCGGCATTCTCTTCATTTCCGATAACCGATTTCTGAGGTGCCTTATTTTTATATAATAGACCGTAAGCCCTTACCGTTTCGACAAGAAGATTTCCCACTGAAGCTATATCTTCGGAAACGGGGCCTGAAGGCTTCATTAGAAAGTCCGATGCGCCGAGAGCCAGAGCTTCCATAGTAATCTGTGCACCTTTCTTTGCAACAGAGGAAAGGATAACCACCGGAATATCAATGCCCCTCAACTTCCGTTCTTTCAAGAACTCGATGCCGTTCATCTCCGGCATTTCCAGATCGAGAATAATAACATCGGGCTTAAGTTTAGGAATCTTGTGAAGGGCAAAACTGCCGTTCATAGCCGTCCCTGCAACGGTCATGCCTTCTTGCGCTTCTATTATCTTGCTTATAAGGTTTCTCATTAGGACCGAGTCGTCAACAATCAATACGGATATCGTGTCGTTTCCCACAAAAGTCCTCTATCGCTGTACAAATTTTCTATATATGCAAGCCCAATCGGTCTTAACAAATTCAAACTGTGTTTTCATACCGAAGAGGGATTCCGAATGACCGATGAACAGATATGAATGATTATTCATGGCATTCCAAAACTGGTTTATAACGGCATTCTGGGCAGCCTCATCAAAATAGATTATTACATTTCTGCAGAAAACGATGTCCAGCTCCCTCAATCCGCTGTCAAACTTGAGGTTATGATAGTCGAACTTAATCAGTTTCTTTATTTCATCTTTGATCTGATAGCCGGCTCCTTTTCTCTCAAAATATTTATTCAAGTATTTATCCGGAACCCCCGGGATCCTGGTTTCCGGGTAAAAGCCTTCTTTGGCGGTCATGAGAGATTTCAGGCTTAAATCCGAGGCCGTCACTGTGGCGGCAAGCCATGCCGGCAGTACTTCTTTTAATAGGATGGCTATGGAATAGGGCTCTTCCCCGGTTGAACACCCGGCGCTCCAAATTCGAATTTTATTTGCCCCCTGCTTTTTCTTTTCGTTTATAAGATCAGGAATAACATAATATTCGAGAGTCTGAAAATGGGCCGTATTTCTGAAAAACCTGGTAAGATTGGTTGTAACTGAGTCCAGTAGAATTTTAAGTTCATCCGGGTTTCTTTTTATAAGGGAATAATAGGCAGCGATACTGTCAAGAGCTGAAATTTTCAGGCGCTCTTTCAACCTGCTTTCGAGAATGGTTCTATTGGATGCAGAAAAATGGATTCCACTTTCATCATAGATCAAGTTTCTGAATTTTTCAAAATCGTCATCCGTTAGAAAATTTAACATCTGTTTATTATTTCGACTTTTGAAATCGTTATGAACAAAGTCTATGTTTTTGTTTTTTTAGTGTCAATACTGAAATAGTTTCCGGGATTTCATAGCCAGTTGTGATATATTTATAGGTATAATGAAAAAAGATGTAGTGGAATTTAGTGTAAAAGGCATTGCCCTGGATAAAGACAGCCAGATGCCGTTGGTGATACTTCAGGCCAAGAATAAAAAAATCCTGTTTCCTATCTGGATCGGACCTTTTGAGGCAAGCTCAATTATTATTGAAATGGAAGGTGTTCATCCCCCCCGGCCTTTAGCCCATGATCTTTTGGCAAACTTTATTCTACGTCATGGTTTCAGAGTGCAGTCTCTGGAAATTTACGGAATGGTGGATAACAAATATCTGGCAAAAATCCATTACAAAAAAGGGCTTCGTAGTTATTCTATGGAAGTAAGACCGAGTGATGGTATCGCGATCTCACTTCGTCTTGGTGCACCGATCCTTTCCTACAATAATCTGATAAAACCGCTGTCAGACCAGCTTACCACACTTAAAAACCGGGTAGTTCTGCCGGAAGATTTCCTTTTCCTCGATGCGGCGGAGACCAATCCCACTTTGATGTAAAGGCATTACTGTTCAAGACATTGACATTACCTTTCTACTCCTTGATAATTCAGAAACATGAGTAAGTATATTTTTGTAACCGGGGGGGTGTGTTCCAGCCTGGGCAAGGGAATCGCGGCGGCTTCTCTCGGTTGTCTCCTTGAAAGCCGGGGACTTAACGTCCGAATGATCAAGATCGATCCCTATATAAATGTCGATGCAGGCACCATGAGCCCTTATCAGCATGGGGAAGTATATGTAACCGATGACGGCGCGGAGACGGACCTCGATCTCGGTAACTACGAGCGTTTCACCACGGCTCCACTGGCCCGCGAAAACTCGATTACCACCGGTCAGGTATACAAGGAAGTCATCAATAAAGAACGGGAGGGCCGCTTTCTGGGCCGAACCGTGCAGGTGATACCCCATATTACCGATGAAATAAAACGGAGGATTGTCAATATCGGGGATAAACCGGGTGTTGATGTAACCATTACAGAGATCGGCGGTACCGTCGGGGATATAGAATCAATTCCGTTTCTCGAGGCGGCTCGACAGTTTATTCACGACATGGGCAGGAAGGATGTTCTTTTTGTCCATTTAACCCTTGTACCTGTTGTAGGGATAGGCGAACTGAAAACAAAGCCGACCCAGCATTCGGTCAAGTCACTCCGGGAAATAGGTATACAACCGGATGTACTCCTCTGCCGAACCCCCTACAAGCTTGACAATTCCATGCGGGACAAGATAGCCCTTTTTACCAATGTCGATGATGAAGCGGTCATTTCCGCTTATGATGTAAAAACCTCAATTTATGAAATACCCCTGGTTTATCATGAGCAGAAGTTGGACGATATCGTGGTCGAACGCCTGGGGATTAACAATCGCCCGGCGGACCTTAAGGCATGGAAATGTTTTGTAGACACTTACAACAATGCAACCCGTTCGGTGAGAATAGCAATTGTAGGCAAGTATGTTGAACTTCACGATACCTATAAGTCGATTTTTGAGGCCCTAGTTCATGGTGCGATCGCTAACGAAGTAAGGGTTGAAATAGTTAAGGTGGATTCGGAGAGCCTGGAAAAACAGGAGAACCGGGAATCAAACCTAGCGAATATTGACGGTATACTTATTCCAGGAGGCTTCGGCCAGCGGGGGATACAGGGTATGATTCAAGCGGCGGGCTACGCGCGCACCATGAAAGTACCCTGTTTTGGAATTTGCCTCGGGATGCAGATCATGGTGATCGAATATGCCCGCGCGGTTACGGGACTCCCGGAAGCGGACAGCACGGAGTTTTCACCCGCCGGGCCGGTGCCGGTTATTGATCTTCTGGTAGAGCAGGTTGATGTTAAAGTATACGGAGGTACCATGCGTCTCGGCCGAAGCAATACCCATCTCCTTAAGGGCATGCAAATACGCTCCATCTACAACTCAGATGTTATTTCCGAGCGCCACCGCCATCGATATGAGGTATCCAACAAATACAGAAATGCCCTGGCTGAGGCCGGACTCAAGATAAGCGGGATTACACCGGACGGTTCCCTGGTTGAATCAATCGAATGGCCCGATCATCCATGGGGAATCGGCGTCCAGTTTCACCCTGAGTTTATATCAAAACCGGTAAAACCTCATCCTCTCTTTAAAAGCTTTATCCAGGCCAGCCTGAAAACCAAAGAATTAAGATGAAAAAGAGAGGCCTTTTCATTACAATACCGCTTGTTCTCCTTTTCACCTGCAGTTTCAATTATGAGGCGGCCATGATTGCGGAAGATATTTCCGAAGAAGTTCCAGAAACTATTCAGTATGACTTTACCCTTACCCGGGTATCCGGAACCCAACCGGAATTCAACGTTTCGGCTGCCAGGGCTGAATCGTACAAAAAGAAAAAACAAACGGTCCTGTCGTATGTTCTCTTTCAGGAGTTTAATGAGAAGCATGAAGTAATTACTGAGGGAATTGCCGATCATCTCCTTTTCTTTTCCGAAACAGAAAACGCGGAGATGTCGGGGAATTTGAGCTTTTACTCCGTAAAGGAAAAGGCGAGAATAAAAGGTGAATATCTGTTATGGCAAAAAGAGAATGAAATTCTGACGAGCAAGCCCGAAAATACGATTCTATTGCAGCGGGATTCGGGTTCCTGGGTAGAGGGCAGCGGTTTCGAGGCTGATTTCCGGCTTAAGAATGTCCGGTTTTCAGGGAGCATCAGGGGAAAATATATATCAGATGATGATAAGAAAGAGTAAACTGTTTGGACTGTCCTGTTGTGCCTGGGGGCTGATCCTGGTTTTGAGGATTTCTGCGGATTCCTTTACCTTTTCCAGTGATCGAATGTCGACCGTACTAACCAAGGGCAAGGAGCACACAATCCTTTCGGGTAATGCCCATATAATCTCCGACAAGACAAATATTTATGCAAACGAAATAGAACTATACGGTGAGGATTACCGGTACGCGCTGTGCAGAGGCGATGTCACGGTTGTCGATGAAGAGAAAGGCATATTTTTAAAGTGCGATGAGCTGTACTTCGATCGAAAGAAAGATATAAGCCGGATCGAAGGTTACGCTGAAATGGAAGACTATAAAAACGAACTGGTTGTCAAAGCCGGCTTTCTCGAGAATTTCGGCAAGGACGATATTACGGTTGTTCAGATAGGTGTACGAATTTTGAAAGAGGATATGGCGTGCAGGTCCGAGTTTGCCCGGTATAAACGGAAAGAGAAGATTCTGGAACTGTCGGGAATGCCCCTTGTATACTGGAAGGGTGATGAGTATAAAGCCTCCCGGATAATTATTAACCTGGATACGGATGAGATAAAGCTTGCGGGCGAAGTTTCAGGCACCGTTGTGAGTAAAAGTGAAGAATCCAAAGAGAAAAAAACGACTACGGAAGACAGTGCCACCGGTGGTAATGAGAGCGCGGCGGTTGATGGAGTCAGGGAACAGGCGGTGGAGGAGAAAAAACCGGAAAAGCCTGCCGGCGGTAAGAGTTCTCAACGTTACGACGAGGCGGCAGAGTGAAGGACGGTTCCATTCTCACGGTCGAGGGACTTAAAAAAATCTTCGGAAGAAAGACTGCCGTGCGGGATGTCAGCTTCTCCATGGATGAAGGTGAGATCGTCGGTTTGTTGGGACCCAACGGTGCCGGCAAAACCACGGTTTTTTATATGATCGTAGGTTTTATAAAACCCACCGCTGGAAAGATCTACCTGAACGGCAAAGAAATTACCCGCCTGCCGATGTATAAACGGGCGCTTGAAGGGATAGCCTACTTACCCCAGGAAGCATCTGTTTTCAGAAAACTTACGGTGGAACAGAACATCAAGGCGATCCTTGAAACAAGAAAAGACCTTTCCAGGACTCAGAAGGAGGCGTGTTTGCAGAATCTCCTTGATGAGTTGGGAATAATCCATGTCAGAAAGCAGAAGGCATTCACCCTCTCCGGCGGTGAGAGAAGAAGAACGGAAATAGCCCGGTCTTTAGCCATTGAGCCGCGTTTCCTTCTGCTTGATGAACCTTTTGCCGGTATTGATCCTATTGCCGTCTATGAAATAAAAAAAATAGTTCAGATTCTATCCCGGAAAGGAATAGGGATACTCATAACCGATCATAACGTCCGGGATACTCTGGAAATTACAAACAGATCTTACATTATCAATCTGGGTGAGATTATGGTTAAAGGAACAAAAGAAGATCTCTTATCCAGTGACATAGCCCGCAAAATATACCTTGGGCAGAATTTCCAAATGTAGCCCTCACCAGGTCAACGCTGATAAACGAAAAAACCTTAAAAGGGAGGCTCTTGCAAAAATAGTAAGCCCCCTTCGAGGGCGAGAAGCGAGGGCAAGCATATGGGGTAGCCCCCTACAGGGAGATGGGGTTTCGAACCGAGAACACGGAGAAAAGAAGAAGGAGAAGAATTCCGCACAGAG
>JBFMGN010000329.1:0-4689 GCA_040752435.1 Spirochaetota bacterium | reverse complement strand
GAGTGGGTCGGTATTTGGGTTGAAGCGGAGACATACCAATCAATACCCAAAGCGCCATGAAGACTTATATACGGTTTGTGCCGATCTTCAAACCCGTTGTAAAGATAACCCCCTTCAAGCTTTATCCCCAAAACTTGCCCGACAATGCGCATGCCGGCGGAAGTATGGATGAAATTCGGAAAAGTAAACGACGTAGTGCCCAAATTCGAAAGATCCACATGCGGCGGCCTGACGACCGTCTCCACAAAAGAAAAGGCGCCCAGAGGGATATAGAAGGATGCCAGCCAGTCTGTCTCTAGCCTGAACTCATCGGCGGTCAGATTCGGGGTAATACTGGAACTTTCGAAAATAACATCCCCGGCATTGAAGTAAAAGCCTTCACCCCAGGACAGTCTGGTTTTGCCGAGGGTAATCCTGAAACCTGGAAACCTTACTTTTATATATGCCTTTGATACATCGAAAGAAACCGTATCCGCAATCAGCGTGTCCAGGGTAATCAGGGCCTTTATATTCTTGTTTCCTTCAGCTTGGGCCGTAACACTACCGGTCCCCAGGCCGCTGAAGCTAAAGTTATCGTTCTCCATATTAACGATTGTATTCATTAGATTTAGTTTTACCGATAAGGAAGCTTCGGTGTACAGCGGTAACAGAGGTACTACGAGCAGGCTTAAGACAGGCAACAGCCGTCGCTTTACCATGAAAGTTCCTCCAGAGAAAACGTTTTTTTGTCGATAGGGATGTCGAGCTTTATATCCTCAATTTTAAACTCGGTGCTTGAATTGGTTTTCATTGTATCAATCATTATAAGCTGGGTTGGAACAGGTTTACCGGCAATCTTTTCGATTTTTGTTATTTTCATTTCTTTTAAAAGTTTTTTGGACAGAGAGTATCGGTATACCTTTCTGTACACAAATAGTTCCGTATCAACCCACATCTCTTCATAGGGATAGGGAATGTCCCGCTCCGTGGCCTCCAGGGCGAGTTTGTAACATTGGTGGCCGTCAACGGGCTCAGTCCCAAGCAGGGATACCTTATAGGAATCCAGTATCCCTTTATCCCCGGTCATATCTTCATAGGAAAAATCAGAGCCTAAGACGGAATCACGCAGAGCCGCTCCTTTAAGCCTGATTATCTCTTCCGCATCCGGGTAATACAGGTAGAGGTCGTTTTTTGTTCGTAATATTTTCTGACCTTTTTCTTCAACACTGGTGAACTCAATCAGCATTTTGTCTTTTCCCTCGCTGTATGAGGTGAATTGTACGTTTTTTGTCCCGAACCGGTCCCGGATTAGCATGCTGCCCGTTACTTTGGCCGTTTTATGTACCTGGTTCAATTCCATCTTTTTTATTATCTCCTCAGCAGTTAATGCTGACAGTGTTAATGGTATAGCGATCAGCAGGGTTGCAATTGTTATTCTTTTCATGTGCCTCTCCTTCTTATTAGACGTTTCTTTTAAATGCTTCTAAGCGCCTCTATCGGCTCAATCTTTGAGGCGCGTCTTGATGGTATAAGCGATGCGAGGGACGCAATGATCACGGAATAGGCGAATACGAAGATCGTGGAGCGTAGATTGATCATCGGATAAAGCCTCGGCGAAATTTCAAAAGTCATACCCTGCATCGGTCCGCTAAGATCAATGCCGATGTATGACAGAGGAATGGCAATTGCAATCCCTAAAAGGACGCCTGCCAGGGAACCGAAGAAACTGATAAAGACAGCCTCCAGGAAGAAAAGTCTGACTATCGTCCCCTCCTCCATCCCCAGGGCGTTCAAGGTTCCAATTTCTCTTATGCGTTCGTATATCACCATCATGGTGGTGTTGATAATGACCGTACTTCCCAGCAGGAAGAAAAAGAGAGCGATCAGTAAATACATACTTTCGGCCATTTTTATAAATGAATATGTCGTCGCGATTGTATCCCAGGATTTTGCCTCGATAGCTTTTTCCTTGAACAGAGGCAGGTTATTCAAGGCGGCGGCGGCCTTTTGGCTGTTATACCCATTATTAAGAATTACGAGTATATCAATTACCGCCTCCCCCGTCTTGAGAAAATATTGAACCCTGTCGAGCGGGGCCAGGAAAAAGTTGTTGTTAAGCGCCTCCACCGGGAAACTTACCTTGCCCGAGATCTGAAAGGTGATGGCATTAGTCCCTCCCCGCATGGTCCTGGAAAGAAGGGTGATCTTGTCCCCTGTCGCAACCCCCATTTCCCTGGCCAGGCCTGGTGATATAAGCATCTGGTTCTTACCTTTTTCTGGAAGCTCCCCTTCGATCAGCCGGCCTGCGATCCCCTGGTAAGCCGTTTCGTAGTCAAAGTCCACCCCCAGGCCGAGGGCTTTATAATTTGCTCCTTCCCGGTAGATGCTGGTAGGGAACTGAATACGCGGGGAAATGAGAGCGGTAAAATCGAAAGATTTTAAGGCAGCCAGAACTTCCTCATATGCTTCGATCCTTAAATGTAGAGGATGAAGGTTTTCGTTTTTATCGTATTCTATGTTCCGGATTCTAATCTCACCCGTATAATATTTCTGCAAATTATTATGTAAATCTTTTTTCATCCCTTCCAGAATCGAAAACATAAGAACCATACTCATGGCAGCAATAACGATCGCACTGGCCGACAGAATACTTCGACGCCTGTTCCTTCCAATATTGCGGAGTGCGATTTTTCTAAGTTTCATGGTTCCTCCTTATTGGTGCCTTAAGGCATCGGTAATTTCCATTGAGGTTGCCTTACGAGCCGGGATAAAGGCTATCAGCATAGAGAGAATAATACCCAGGATTAATGCAGTAATTATCGTCCCTGGATTCCAGACGCCCCGGATAATACCTGCTACCCGATATCCAACGTTCATCTGCCGCATGAAGAAGGAAAAATCAATGCCGGTATTAATCAGCCAGGCATTGAGTAATATTCCGACAGCCGTACCAATAGCTGATCCGAGCATGCCTATTCCTCCCGCTTCAAGTAGAATGGATAATCTGATATCCGAGTCCTTCATCCCCAGGGCCCGCAGCATGCCGATTTCCCGGACTCTTTCATAGATCGCCATGAGCATCGTATTTGAAATACCCACTGCAGCGATTATGAAAACGAGTAATAGGATGACCTTTGTGCCCCCCTGTTTGGCACCGGCCAGTTGAATATAATCCTGTGCCAGATCTTTCCATGTGACGACCCGCGTATCAGGCAGTTCTTTTTTCAGGCGCTCCTCGACTTCGGCGGATAATTTAGCCACATCGCTTAATTCCGGAAAGCGTAAATCAATCTCTGTAACCGTATCTTCCATCTGTAACAGGGCATCGGCAATATCGAGGGGGATAAAGATGGTGCCCCGGTTGATGTAGGGATTGGGACAGTTTACGATTCCGCTGATTGTGACATCGATGGTCTGAAAATAGCCGTTTTTTGTCCTGGTTACCAGTGTGATGGGATAACCTGCCTGCGCGCCTAAGTCTTCTGCCAGCCATGCTCCCATGAGAGCCCCCTGCTCGCCTTGATTCAGATAACGCCCCTCTTCCACCGTCTCCTTGAATCGAAAAACCGCATCGTCTTTTTGCGGGTCAATCGCCGACACTTTTACCTGGATCGATCCGTCCTCCCTGAAAGGCTCTTTCCGCACTATAAGTTCAGCGGCAAAAGTAACCCGCGGCGCATATGGTATTTTCATCTCTTTAAGAATGCTTTCGGCTTTCTCCACGTTGGTGAGGCTGTATTTTAACGGCAGCTTATCCCGCTCTTCCCAGTACTTTTCCGTCACAATACGGGATGAACTGGTCTCATACCAGATAAGGTTCCTTTCAGACTCTTTTTCCGTGCCTGCCAGCATGGAATCAATGTAAATGAAAGCGGCCAGACCAACCGCTATAGCCGATGCCGTAATAATCGTTCGCTTGCGGTACCTCGATAAATTTTTCCATGCGAACTGTAAAAGGAACTTCATAGCCTGCTCCTTTCGGCGATCCGTTGGCCGTTTTTCGTATCGCTTAAGATCAGTCCGTCATGGAGCAGAATAAGACGGTTGGCAAACTCCATAACCATCCGGTCGTGGGTTGAAAAAATGAAGGTGGTTCCGTATTTCCTGTTGAGCTGTTCCATGACATTCAATATTTCCTGGCCGGTCTTTGAGTCAAGATTAGCCGTCGGTTCATCCGCCAAGACCAGGGTGGGCGACTTTACCAGGGAGCGTGCGATTGCCACCCGTTGCTGCTGGCCGCCCGAAAGTTCGTTGGGTTTCCTCTGCTCCATACCTTTCAAGCCTACTTCATCCAGGATCTGCATGGTACGATCTTTTATCTCTTTCTCATCAACCCCGAGCAATGAAAGGCTTAATGAAACATTTTCAAAGGCCGTTAAAACCGGGATGAGGTTGAAGGTTTGAAAAATGAAACCGATTTTTTCCCTGCGAAGCAGCGCAAGTTCTTTTTTGCTTTTCTTTGAAACAGCCTGGTTGTCGATATAAATTTCTCCGGAGTCGAGGGTATCGATACACCCTATCAGGTTTAGCAGGGTGGTTTTCCCCGAGCCGGAAGGACCGGCGATTGAGAGGAATTCTCCATTCTGGATTTCGAAAGACACACCTTTTAAGGCGTGTACGACCGTTCCGCCTAAGTGGTAATCTTTTTGCGCCTGATCAATCTTTATCATGATTTTTTTCTTCCTCCTCTGGTTTTGATTCCGTCAATTT
>JBFMGN010000328.1:0-4692 GCA_040752435.1 Spirochaetota bacterium | reverse complement strand
ATATAGACCCCCGTACCCACGATCCATTCCCTCGGCTTGAATATCTTTACGTAAGAAAGTTTCGGCATCTCGGCTGTAAGGCCATCTTTTGTAGGTTTGGGCCACAGATAATCGACAAATCCGTCTCCCTCGGGAGAGGCTGAGGTAACCTCGACGAAGGCCTGGAAAAGATTCTGCTTTTTCCCCAGGGCGCAGTTGTATTTCGGATCATCCAGTATAGTCCCATCCAGCTCCGGCAGGGTGGGATGCATAATCATTCTTGGATAAGGCCGGCCGGTATCATTTATCCATATGTACCCTGTTCCGCCGTCATACCTGATTTCTTTGATGATCCTCATCGCATCAGCCTGTGCCTGCGCTCTTGAGACGGCCCTGCTCTCCACCCGCTTCATTTCATCCTCTATAACAGACGCCGCGATATCAATAATATTTCTCAGCCTGAATCCGTACTGGGCTTCGAGAAACTGTTTATTTTGAGTGTTATTAAAGTTTGATTCTATGGTTTGGTACGCGATATCAACGTAGTTTTTTAAGCTCTGTTTGACTTTTGAAAGCTCTTCCTTTTCAAAGGAGCTGATCTCTGCCTTCGTTTTTTTCCAAAGATCGTATAGTATCACATGGATTCGATACGTTTCCCTATCGATCTCCATACGGTTTCCAAGGCAAATCCTTCCCAGGAATTTCCAAGTTTTGGATTTGAAAAAAGGGCGTTTTCAGTTTCTATTGATAACGGAGTACCCGGAACGTTTCTTTTTATATTTTTATCTTCCCTGAAATCAAAGCAAGACAGATGAGGGTTCCCAGCCCCATCATGAAGACAAGCGTCAAACTACGGGCCAGGGAAGGGCTGGGCTTTACTGCGAATAACACAGTACATATCACCCCCACGGCGATAAAAATTGCATCAAGATACAGGTAAAGGATAGTAAACTCACCTGTGAAATAGACTGCCAGGCTCAAAGCGTAAGAGACAGCCAGGCAGCCGGTGGTGAAAAGAGCCGTACGTTTTACTCCATAACGTTTGGGAAAAGTTTGCACGGGGGTTTCCGTATCCTGCGGGAAATCCCGGATGTCGATCATACCCCGGCCGCCGAACATGGCGAAAAAGAACATAGCAGATGCAATAAAGAGGCCGGGACTAAAATGCCCGGCGGAACCTCCCATGAGAATATAGAGGGCTTGCAGTAAACCCAGGGTCAGGGCCCGAAGCAGCGGCGTCTCGAAAAGGTGCAGAGCTAAACCGGTGATAACTCCCAGGATAAGAAACCAGAAGGGTAAAGCCCGCGGTACTGTCAGAACAACAGCAATGAAACTTATGCTGATAAACATAATGGAAAACGTAAGCCCGGCCGCGGTCGAAAGGGATCCGTTGACCAAAGGATTGCGCCGTATCAGTATCCGGGGAGCTTTAATGTCAAGGTCTCGGTCGGCATAGAAATCCAGGGAAAATCCGCCGACCGCGAGCAGCCATCCCGACAGGGCCATCCGTAATGCCATTGCAGCCCCGGAACCACTGACAAAGGCACCGGTTCCGGTAATCATAGCGACCATAATGGTACGGTTTAATCGCATTAACCGAATAAAAGCGATTGGTTTGAATACAGGTTTATTATTTTCTTCCATGCCTTTCCCCATCAGTTATTCGACCAATTTTAAAATCCTTATAATGACAATGGCTGCCATTTCTAATAGACACCCCAATTTGCCCGGATAGATATGGATTGTTTTTATCGTGATAATTAATCAAAACTTCACCTTCGTTATTCTTTGCAGTAATATGAGAACCATTCAAGATAACTTGAAACACATATTCCCGATTATGTTCCCACGGAAAAGCTAAATCAGTGAGAACTCTGTAACCGAGCTCATTTTTATAGAGAACAAGCTTGTTTCCGGGTGCCAGGCCAAGCGCATAAGATCGGATAGCACCCTGCACACGGAAATTGATATTATGGTATTCACCTAACCTGGGAATTATGGTTGCGTTAAAAGTATAATTTCTCCAGCTATATCCGCCTGTATACGCTTCTCCAATATCGCAGCAGCTTCCGCTCAATTCTCCTTGCTCTAATTCCCAAATTCCTTTAAGATAGGTAAATTGACTCACCTCCCGGTGAAGTCCATTCCACACTTCCATACGTTCTTTTGTAAAATCGATGGTATAATCCGGTTCACCGTAGAAATTAATATCATCTAAATACGCCACAAGAGTAATATCCTTGCCTTTTTTTACAATCAGTTTTACTCCAAACTCCTCCAGGCATGCTCCCTTTAGATGAGGAAGATTCAGGCGCAGTTCATTCCATTCCGCCGGTACTAAATCCTTTTTCTCCGATTCAAGATAACTGTTGGTATTTCCTTCCTTGACGTAGATACAGCCCGAGATGGTTATATCTGAGCTCCCCGGTACCATAACGAAAGCAGTCAGTTTTTGTCCCGGATACAGAATAGGCGAAAAATTTGGATCGTAACGGCTGTCGTTAAAATCAGAAGGCCGGTAATAGGTTTTATGAAAAACCCGCAGCTCATTTCCCGCACTTAAGTGTTTCCCAACAATCTTTAAAGCCCCCGTGCCGCTGTGAGCTATTTCTGTCGTTTGATACAGTTCATATTCAAAGATACCGGCACTATTGGAGGCTGCTTTAAACCCATGGGTAGAATCTGGAAATTCAAAATGGAATAAAGCTGTTTTTCTTTCTAGGCTGTCTTTCAACCATTGTGGAGATTCTTCTCCCGCAATTTTATATCCGAGATTCGCAATATAAGCCGCACACCATGGAATGTCCAGAATATTCAAGCTTCCGATAATGCTGGAACATATGAGTAAATCATTTATAGGTTTACGCCATTTGTTATTTTCAATACCTTCCAGGCCGCACTTGACGCCCATGATAGTGCCCAAATTGCCGACATTACAATCAGTATCCCACCCACTCATGTTACATATATTAATTGCCTTAGAAAATTCCCCCCGGCCATAAAGAAGAGAGAGTATGATAACGGCAGCATTAGGGATAATATGGCACCACCCTGGATATTTATCGTAACCGAAATTCTCTTTCACAAACTGAAAACATTCCCTCCAATTTTCAGGATGGGTTTTATAAAATCTGATAATCTCGTTAGTTACCCGAGCATATTCGCAATCTGTCGGAATAACAGACAGCCCTGTTCTAATAATGTTTTCAATGTTCTGTTCAGAAAAAGCAGCACTTATACAAGCTGCAATAAACATGCCCCCATAAATTCCGTTACCGCCATGCGATACACCGGCAGCTTTTTCAGCATATTGGGCGGCAAGCATGGGATTATCCGGGGCTGCCAGTCCCCAGGTATCGATAAAGATTTGGCCGCCAACTTGTTCGGCTACCGCAGCTCCATTTTGTTCAATGGAACCGGAACGGGGAGCCATGATTCCACACTTTAAATTCTGATAAGCCGTATGTTCCGTTGATTTTCCATATCCACCCCACCAGAAGAATCCATGCTCGTATGGAACATAGTTGAGCCAGGTTAAACCTATCTGTTCGGACGTTAAATCTGTGGATAAGGTAAAATCTTCCAATGCTCTTATAAAAAACATGGGACCATTGCTATCATCATCAGCCGCAAAATTCCTGTAATCGACCAGATAACCATCAATCTCACCATAGACATTTTTTATTTTCTCATAATCCCAACCTTCAACAGGTGCGCCATGCCGAATGCCGATGATTTTTCCGAGCAATCCGGCATAGACTTTATTTACATAATTTTCAGGTATTTTCCTCATTAATGTCACTCTCTCATTTTTATGCTGCTTTATTACTTTTTTATTAATATCTATTCTTTTATCGCCCCGGCAGTTAAACCAAAAACTAATTTCTTCTGGATAAATATGAAGAATATTAACATTGGAATTACCACAATAACTCCTGCCGCCATTAGCATTCCCCAAGATGATATTGCCATTCTATCTGTCAAACCCGCCACACCCAGGGTTAATGTTTTATTAGAATCCGAGGATATAAGCACCAATGCAAAAAGGAATTCATTCCAAGAAAGAATAGCGGAAAAGATTGATGTTGCAATAATCCCCGGGGCGGCAGCCGGTAAAACTATTCTTATAAAAGCGCCGACTCTGCTGGCACCATCTATCATGGCAGCCTCTTCGAGGGAGCGGCTTATACTCCCCATATAAGACCTGAGCATCATGAAACAATAGGGAAAAGTAAAAATTAAATATGTTACAATTAAACTAACTAAAGAGTTTAATATTCTGAAATTTTTCATTATTAAAAAAATCGGTATAATCATAACGACCTGCGGTATCAAATATATCAAAAGGTAAGCACGTGATAGTAAACCTGATCCCCTAATTTTAAATCTGGTTAATGAATACGTCGTTAGTGTGGCTACAAAGATTGTAATTAACGTTGTTGATGCTGTAACAATTAAACTGTTTAAAAAATATCTTCCAAAATTGGTGATCTTAAACAATTCTATGTAATGATTCAGGGTTGGGCTTTTTGATATTAAGACCGGAGGATAGAGATATACCTCATTGTACTGCTTTATGGATGTTAAAAACATCCATAGTAGAGGGAAATTAACAAGAAATACTATAAACCATACTATAATATTCAATGAAAAATGCTTTAATTCTTTAATAACCCTGCTTACCATTAACTGATCCCTTGTTCCACTTTTTCA
>JBFMGN010000327.1:0-4694 GCA_040752435.1 Spirochaetota bacterium | reverse complement strand
CCTCTACAAAGATCCGAAAACAGGTTCCATATCAACCCAATTTACCATGGACCTGATAGAAGAGTGCGGCCTGGTGAAAATGGATTTTCTTGGTTTAAAAACGCTCACCTTAATAAACAACACGGTAGATCTTATAAAAAAAGGAAGCATCGATTTTGATATAGAAAAGATACCTGAAAATGACGCCCCGACCTTCGAGATGCTGGGAGATGGAAAGAGCACCTGTATATTCCAGTTTGAAAGTATTGGAATGCAGGGGATCCTTAAACGCGCAAAACCAAACAAAATTGAAGATCTTATAGCTTTAAATGCCCTGTATCGACCAGGACCGATGGACAATATCGATCAGTTTATCGATTCGAAAAGCGGGAAAAAACCGATCAAATACCCGCTTCCGGAGCTTGAACCTATTTTACGGGAAACATACGGAGTGATTGTTTATCAGGAACAGGTAATGGAAATAGCCAGGGTGGTGGCAGGCTATTCTCTTGGACAGGCAGATATTTTGCGGCGGGCGATGGGTAAAAAGAAACGCGAAGTAATGGCCAGACAGAAAATTGATTTTGTCCAGGGCGCCCTTAAAAAAGGATTCTCAAAAAAACAGGCTGAAGATATATTCGAGCTTCTTATACCGTTTGCAGGCTATGGGTTTAATAAAAGCCACGCAGCCGCGTACAGTCTCCTGGCGTATAAAACCGCCTATCTTAAAGCTAACTTCCCGGCCGAGTTCATGGCTGCCAATCTTACCAACGAAATAAACTCCACGGAAAAACTGGCCGAATATATATCGGAAACAAGGGGAATGGGTATCCACATCCTCCCGCCGGATATCAATCTTTCGGACAAAATGTTTACCGTATCCAATGGGAAAATCGTTTACGGGCTTAAAGGTATTAAAAACGTAGGAACAACGGCGGTAGATGAAATAATCAGGGTAAGGAAGGCAGGCGGCCCGTATAAATCCATAATGGATTTTTTCGACCGTGTAGACCTTAAGGTTGTAAATAAAAAAGCAATCGAGTCTCTCATTGAAGCGGGACTTTTCGACTCCATCAGCAACGGCCGGGCAATCCTTTTTCATAATCTCGAGCGTCTGCTTGAGTTCGCATCCCATAAAAAAGAGTCGAAAAAGTACGGCCAGGCCTCCCTCTTCCAGGCCAATGAGATGGAAGAATTTGGGGAACCGGAACTTGAATATGTTGAAGAGTGGCCGCCGCTGGAACTCTTAAGGCATGAAAAGATAAACCTTGGCTTTTACTTTTCAGGTCACCCTTTGGATAAATACCGGAAAATTTGGGAAGATCCATCTATACTGAAACTGGCACACCTGGAAAGGGCTTTAAAAGAGAAAGTCTACAGCCTGGTCGGAATGGTGAGAAACCTGAGGGAAATCCAGACTAAAAACGGTCGAAGAATGGTCTTTGCCTTGCTGGAAGATTTTGAAGGCTCCGCGGAACTGATTATGTTTCCCGACCTTTGGGAGAGTGTACGGGAAAAAATAGCGCCCGAAGTCGTTTTAGGGATACGGGGGAAAATCGATACCGCTAAAGGAGAACCTAAAATCATCGTTGAAGAGTTACGAGAACCGGAGGAACTAATAAAAACAGAACCGGCAGAGCTGCATATCCGAATTTCCGGCGATCAATGTTCTGAGGACGACTTGTACCACCTGCGGTCATTCCTTTTTGACCATAAAGGGAACTGTGCAGTATATTTACATATAGGACGTATTAAGAACACCCGGGAGGTTGTAATAAAAGCCTCATCCCAACTGTGCGTTTCTCCGGAAGACAACGTAATTGAAGAATTAAAAAACAACCCGAAAATTGAGAAAGTGTGGAGGACATAATGCTTATTGCGGTCATCAAATTGTTAAGCGGTATAATTTCAGTTTATATTCTGCTTCTTATTATCAGGATAATGTTGTCCTGGTTTCAGAGTAACTACCTGGGAAAGCCTTATGAAATACTGGTACGGCTGACAGATCCGTATTTAAACATTTTCAGGCGTATTCGCTTTTTACGAACCGCCCGGTTTGATTTCTCTCCTATCGCCGCCCTGCTGGTACTGGGAGTACTTCAGAACATAGCCGTGACTCTGGCAATAACCGGTGTAATTACCCTCGGTATAATCCTTGCCCTGATTATTGGGGCGGTCTGGTCCACAATCTCCTTCTTGCTTATCCTGTTTTTGATAATCATAGTAATCCGATTTATCGGGTTATTGCTAAAGGCCAGTACCGTATCCCCCTTTTGGCATGCCCTGGACGTCCTTTTAGAACCCATAGTATATAGAGTCAGCCGTATAGTACCCCCTAAATACGGTTCTAATTATCCTTTAGGGCTGGCAATGCTTGGTTTGGCAGTCCTGATTGTTAATTTCCTGGGGAGGATAATAATAAACCTGATTATGGTTCTTTTTCGGTCTTTACCTTTTTAGTATTTATTACCGGCAGGTTTTAAGCTTATTTATAGAGAGACAATTTCAAAAATTAAGGGAAATCAGTCACGGAACCCGCGGAAATACGCGGAAAAAGGATTAATGGTTGCAGCCTTACGTATTTTTCCGTGTGATCCCGTGGCTACCCCATATGCTGACCCGAACTTCTCGCCCTCGAAGGGGGCTACCCCATATGCCTGCCCTAACTTCTCGCCCTCGAAGGGGGCTACCCCATATGCCTGCCCTAACTTCTCGCCCTCGAAGGGGGCTTACTTTCTTTTTAAAGAGCCTCATAGAGAATGTTTTTAAGAGAATTACAGAAGCCCCTTCTCCAACTGAAAGGGGTGGGACCTGCTGCCGTATCAGGTTTCCAGAAACTCCAGATTTCAACGATTGCCCAGCTTTTATTGCATTACCCGCGGGATTACGAGGATCATAAAACTATTGCGCCCCTGCCCTCCACCGGAATGGAACTGTACGGCTTTCCAGGGGTAAAAAAACTAAAAGCCGGCCGTCTCCAAACCGGTTCAATCCAGGTCAACACGATTGCAGAAGTTACCAGCCACAGTTATTTCGGCTTAAGGAAAAAACGCACCCTTAAGGTCTCTGTAAAGGATTCATCCGGCACGGGTGAATTGCTCTGCTTTGGAAGAAATTTTCTGGCACAAAAACTTATTCCCGGTAATAAGTACTATCTCTACGGCACATTCCAGTACAATTACGGGGAACTTCAAAGCTCGGCTTTCGAAGTCGAGCATTTTGGAAATGAACCCGAGAACTTTGGTAAAATCCTTCCGGTTTATTCCCTGGCCGGCAACCTGACCCAGGGGATTGTCCGGCGGGCCGTAAAACAGGCTTTGAGAGAATTTGGGAAATACCTTGAAGATGAACTTCCCCAGGCTTTAATTGTAGAGAATAAATTGTTAAAGAAACAGACGGCCATTCAAAATATTCATTTCCCGGAATCGATGGAGAAACTTGAAACATCCCGCTTGACCCTGATTTATGAAGAATTGCTCTATCTCCAGCTTATCGTTTTAAGAAGGGCCTTCAGACGACAAAGCCAAAAGAGACCGAAAAGGAATTTCTCCGACCTACTCCAGAGAAAGCTTATTCAAAGGCTTCCCTACACCTTAACACCGGACCAGGAAAAAACCCTTATTGAAATTATGAAGGATATATCCAGCACAAAACCCATGGCCAGGCTTCTTCAGGGTGATGTAGGGTCAGGTAAAACTCTGGTGGCATTCCTGGCCTCTCTCCCGTTTGTCGAGGCGGGGATCCAGGCGGCATTTATGGCACCGACCGAACTTTTAGCCAGGCAGCATGCGGAGAATGGGATGAAACTTCTTGAACCTCTGGGGATAAAAATCGCCTTTCTTACCGGAAATGTGGAAAACCGCGGCAGGACATTCGTACTGGAGGCCCTCGCGGCAGGAGACATAAATCTTGTTATCGGTACCCATGCCCTTTTCACGGAGGCGGTACGGTTTAAAAATCTCGGTCTTGTCATTGTGGATGAACAGCACAGATTCGGTGTTCTTCAAAGATTAAATCTTATGAGCAAAGGAGACCTGCCGGATCTTTTACTTATGACGGCCACACCTATTCCCAGAACCCTGGCGTTAACAGCTTTCGGTGACCTGGATATTTCAACAATTAAAACCATGCCTCCGGGCAGAAAACCGGTTAAAACCCATCTCGCTGTTATGGGAAAAGAAGAAAAAGTTTATACCTGGGTCAGAAACGAACTTCAAAAGGGAAGGCAAGCGTATTTTGTATATCCCCTGATCGAGCAATCGGAGAAAATGTCCTTGAAGGATGCCGAATCCATGTATGAACATTTAAAAACCGAAATTTTCCCTGATTTCTCTATCGGGCTTATCCATTCCCGTAAACCGGAAGAAGAAATAGAAACTACCATGGGGAATTTCATCACGGGGGAACTTAAAATCCTCGTTGCAACCACAGTTGTGGAAGTGGGGGTGGATGTTCCTAACGCTACCTGTATGGTGATCGAACATGCCGAACGGTTCGGGCTATCCGCCCTGCACCAGTTGCGAGGGCGAATCGGCAGAGGCGAACACCAGTCCTACGCATTCCTGGTCTATGGAACCTCCCTGACGGAGGAGGCGAAACAACGTCTTAAAGTGATGAAAGAAAGTAACGATGGGTTTTACATCGCCAACGAAGATTTAAAGATACGTGGACCGGGAGAAATTATCGGTACCCGGCAATCAGGCTTTTTCAATTTA
>JBFMGN010000326.1:0-4708 GCA_040752435.1 Spirochaetota bacterium | reverse complement strand
TCGGTTTCGCCAATCCAATACGCGTTGGTTACAGTGGCCGGTGTACCCAAGTCATCAGTGCCGGTCGGGAAGGTCTTGCCCGGCACGTAGGCCATCTTGAAGCTGACGCTGTCGGCGGTAAAGGTGATCTTATATCCGGGCCCGCCCCACTTTGCGTACAATATCACGTTGGCCGTTCCCATGGCGAAGGTCTGCCCCTGGCCGTAAGTGGTGCCGCTGCCGTCCGCGGCGGTGTTCCAGCCGTTAAAGGTGTACCCGGTTTTCACCAGGCTGCCCGTATTGCCGAGCACCGTAACGGTCTGGCCTTGCTCGTAGTTGGTTGTGTCGGTCGGGACACTGCCGCCGGTGCTGAGGTTGCCGTTATAGGTGACCGTGTAGGTAGGGTTGGTCGTCCACTTTGCGTAGAGAGTCACGCTGGCCGTACCCATCGTGAAGGTGGCCCCCTGGGTGTAGGTGGTGCCGCTGCCGTCCGCGGCCGTGTTCCAGCCTGCGAAGGTGTAGCCGGTTTTCACCAGGTTGCCCGGATTGCCGAGCACCGTGACGGTCTGGCCTTGCTCGTAGTTGGTGGAGTCGGTCGGGACAGTCCCACTGGTATGACCGTTGCCGTTGTAGGTCACGGTGTAGGTGGGGTTCTGCGGTTCTTCCGCCGGCCCTTGTACCCTTTCCTCTACCATGCTCCGCAGGGCCATAGGCTGGCACCCGGTCAGTGCCAGGCTTAAGACGCCTAGTATTCCAAAAAATACGATAACCCGGCTTAATCTTCCGCCCATACGACCACTCCTTTTACCTGAGCCGCATCCGCCGCTCTTGAAGCTTCTTCTCCCCGTAAATCCAGGTAGGCAAACTGGTTCGCTAAAAGGGGATCGATGTCTTTCAGTCTGCTGTAGGTTGCCCGGGCCGTCCCGTAGTTTTCAAGCTCGTGATCGATCCGAGCCACGCTTAACAGCACCTTCGGATTGTCCGGCGCCACTTTCTCAGCCCGTTTGTAATACATTTGCGCATTTTTCAAATCCGCTTTCAGATAGTAGAGGTTGCCCATATTCAAAAGCGCCGGCAGATACTCTTTGGTCTTAAGTATTTTCTGAAACTGCTCCTCGGCCTTCTCATCCAGATCGTAGCGGGCATACAGAACCCCCAGCTTGTTCACCGTCCGTTCATCCCCCTGGTTTCTCTTAAGCTCCGCCAGCAGCTTCGATTCCTGGGGATAAATCTCCCGCCCGATAAACTTGCTCACTTCGGTTTTAAAGGCGGTGACAATCGCATTTTTATCCGGCATGCTGATGTTAGGGGTGCCGGGAAATCCGACCGGTTCGTACAGTTCCCACGCCGGGTGCATCGGGAAAAAGCCGCTCAAGTTCTTGGAGGCATTCTCCCGCCACTCCTTGGCTCCCACCTGCCAGGCTTTCAGGAAGCCGCTGCCCCGGGTGGTAATCTCCACCGGCAGCCAGGACTTGCCTTCCCGGAAAATCAGGTCGTCGGGATAGAGGAAGGTCTTCCGGGCTTCATCGGGCGCCAGCTCGAGCGCAAAGGCCACGAAAATATGCCCTGGAGTGGTCACAAAGGCTGTTTCAATTCCTACCGATTCCAAAAGGGCGGAGTAGAGGATGGAAAGATCGTCGCAGTCGCCTGCCATAAACTCCATCGTCTGCTTGGGAAACTGCAGGTAATCGATAGCCAGTTCGTTTTCGGAGAACTCGATGTACGGCGTGGTCGGGTCGATCACGTAGGTTAAACCGTACAAATCCAGCGCTTCATGCAGCCCAAGAGCCAACAGCAGGTTTTTGTTCACCGACCGGCTCTGTTCACTCTTTATCCAGCCGACGACATTCTTCCCGAACTTCATCACTGCCGGGTCTTTGGCTGTAACAAAGGCCGAAGCCTTGCGGTCATCATCCCAGGTGACGGCATTCCGGTTGTTGATACTGATGGTCTCGATATGCTCCTTGGTTTGCTGCTGCCCCTCTTTGCTATATTCAATGGTGATCAAGGCAGATACCTTCGTGCCTTCGGTGATCTCCAGCACCGCATTGGTAAACAAACCGAAAATATCAATCTCTTTTTCCTCCCCCGGCCCAAGCTTTGCCGGAGCAGGGGCCGCTTTCGGGTTGTCCATGTACTGCTTGACAAAGAAGGTCACCTTGATGTCATTCACCGGCACTGTTTCGAAATTATGCAACACCGCCTTGCCGATGGGGTTTTTATCGTAGTACTTGAAAAAGACGGGAAAAATCTGGTTGAACGTGGTCTTCACTATATCAAGCCCCGTACCTTTTAACTCCGGCTTTTCTTCTTTTCTCGGTTCCGGGGCTGCTTCCTTTTTCAGCGGTTCCGGTTTGGTCGGGACTTCCCGCTTTTCTTTTACGGGTTTGGCTTGTGGCGAGGCTCCTCCAAGCAGCAGGGAGGTCCCCAGAGCCACCTGCACATCATTGTACAGCCCCAGGTAATTCCGGTAGCTGCCTTCGAGCCCTAAGCTTAGGGCCGGAATGATCCGGTAGGAGACCGCGGCTCCGCCCGCCACAAAAGGATTGCCCCCTCCGGCGGCCGGGGTGTCGTTGAAAAAGCCGTAAAAATAGCCCCCTTTGCCCTGTAGGCTTACCACAAATCTGGGAAAAAGCTCAAAATTCAAACCAATTACTGCACTGCCCGACAAAAGTGATAATGAGCTTTTCGGATCTCCCGTTTTCGTTTTCAGCGGTGAAAGGCTGTACCCCGCTTCAATCCCGCCAGACAGCACCCGGAGGAAGGGCATTCTGAAGCTCCCCGACAGGTTCGCACCGCCGCCGAAGGTGAAGAAACCGGCATCCTTGGCCAGGGGAATGTTGACTCCGGGAGTAAGTTTAAGTGAGAAGACGGATGTATCGGTCTGACCGGATAACTGGAAGCATTAACCTCGGCTTGTATGAAGCTCAATTACAAAGATGGAAACGTTTTACAACTTGCAATGATGCCTGATAGACTTGATGGTAGTATTGCAAAAATTTTATTAAAAAAACAAAATTTTTGAGTTGTATTACCTATATAACTGATATTATCACAAAGATAACGTGAAAACAAGGAAAAAAATGCAGTTACTGAGATCGCTTATTTCCGGTCTATTACCGGGCCATTGCGGCACACGCCGCAATGGGCTACTATGCCTTAATATGAAAAACCCGGTTCCAAGAGTAGCGGCCATTCACGATCTGTCCGGTTTTGGCAGATCTTCCCTTACCGTCGTTATTCCTGTTTTAGCCACTATGGGCGCCCAGGTTTGCCCGTTACCGACTGCGGTGCTTTCAACCCATACCAGTGAGTTTAAAAACTACAGTATGCTGGATCTAACCGGCTATATGGCTGATTATATCCGCCACTGGGAAAGCCTGCATCTGGAGTTCGATGCCATCTACAGCGGTTTTTTAGGTTCTTCGAAGCAGGTCGAAATAGTGGCGTCTTTTATAGATAAATTTTCAAAGAAGGACCAATTGATTGTTGTTGATCCGGTGCTTGGGGATGATGGGGAGCCCTACGGGCCTATCGGTAATGACCTCATTGAAGGGATGCGGGCTCTGATCGGGCATGCGGATATAATAACACCCAATTTCACCGAGGCTGCCTTCCTCTTGAATTACTCCTATGATAAAGAAATCAGGGAGGGGAAAATAAAGGAATGGATACGGGAACTTTCAGACAAAGGCCCACGTATAGTTATAATGACGAGTGTTCCGGTTGAAGAGGCACAAAAAATCACCTCCGTTATCGCCTATAACAGGAATGATGCCAGGTTCTGGCGGGTAAACTGTAACTTTATTCCCGCATTTTATCCCGGAACCGGAGATATATTCACAAGTGTAATTGTCGGAAGTATTCTACAGGGTGACAGTCTGCCCATCGCCCTTGACAGAGCGGTACAGTTTGTCTCAATAGCAATCAGGGCGAGTTTCGGATACGATCTTCCAAAGCGGGACGGAGTTCTCCTGGAACGGGTTCTCGATAACCTGCGGGCTCCGATTGTCTCAAGCACCTATGAAATACTTGAATAAAACCTTAATTATGAAAAATAGAGCTGCGACCCGCTATTCTGGCATGGTTATTACGGATCTCGATGGAACTCTGCTCCAGAGTGATCGCACCATCAGTGCTTTCGACCTTTCCACCTTAAAAAACCTGAAAAAGAGGCAAGTCTTGCGAGTAATCGCTACGGGCAGGAATCTTTATTCATCCTTCTCTGTTCTTCCTCCGGATTTTCCCATTGATATGCTTGTATTCTCAACCGGCGCCGGTATCCTGGACTGGCAAAAAAAAGAAATTCTCATATCGTATTCGATGAATCAAAGCGAGATAGAGATTGTCTTTCACTTTTTATATGCGAATGGGTTCGATTTTATGGTGCAAAAGGCGATTCCGGATAATCATTTTTTTTACTATTTCAGGCAATCAGGCTTCAATCCGGATTTCGACCGACGGTGCGAGCATTATAAAAGTTTCGCCGTCTCAGGCGATCCTGTAAACTTTTCAATGGAGTCAGCCACCCAATTTATTGTAATTGAACCCCCGGCCGGTAAAAAGGGGGTATATGAAAAGATACGTGATTCACTCCCGGCGATGCGGGTAATTCGGACTACCTCGCCCCTGGACCATTCATCCCTATGGATAGAAATATTCCCTAATTACGTTTCCAAATCGCGGGCCGGTATCTGGCTTTCCAAAACCTTCGGCATTGACCGTAAGT
>JBFMGN010000325.1:0-4713 GCA_040752435.1 Spirochaetota bacterium | reverse complement strand
GCTTTAAAGGCCAACGGTTTGTTAACCAGAGATGCGAGAATGGTTGAAAGGAAAAAATATGGACAGGCCGGCGCTCGAAGGAGATTCCAGTTCTCCAAGCGCTAATAGTAGCCTTAAAGTTCTCCAAATAAGTAATAAAAGAGGGCGGAGAGGGGATGTGTGCATTCTCCTTTCCGATAACACTTCTTTTTTTGTTGGAAAAGAAGCGGCTGAAGGGTGGGGTATTTTCGCCGGAGCCACCCTGACCGCAGCGCAGCTCTTTGATTTAAAAAAATCGTCAGAACTTATCAACATCAGAAAGTGTGCATTGAACCTCCTCGCCCGTGCTGAGCATAGCAGAGCACAGTTAAGAATTAAACTTATAAAAAGAGGGTATGCTGAGGGTCCGGTAGCGACGGTTTTGAAGGAACTCGAAGATTCAGGTAGTTTAAGCGACGAGCGGTTTACAGAGCAGTATATCAGATCGAGGTTAAAAAGGCACCCGGTGGGGAAAACCATGTTGTACGCCCGTCTCCTTAATAAAGGTGTCGCCCGGGAAACTGCGGAACAGGTTCTGTCGTGCTGTTTGAGTGAGGAGGATGAATGGGACTCCATTTCACGGGCGAGTGAAAAACTCAGGCGAAGACAGGGCATGAATGAAGAAAAACTCATCCGGACCCTTTATGCCCGGGGTTTTTCTTCTGCTTTAATTCGGGATTATCTCCAACGGAAACCGATATAAATAAAAATAATCATTGACATATTGGATGTATTTACTATAATTAAAAAGCGGAAGGAAAAGGTAAAAAAGAGAAGGAATTAATTAATGTCAAAGCGAAACAAAAAGGTCCGGATTTATTCGGCGCTTGAAGTTGCCAATATTTGCGGGGTGGTTAACCAGACTGCAATTAATTGGATTAAAAATGGTTACTTGAAAGCCTTTACAACGCCCGGGGGCCAGTACAGAATTTATACTGAAGATCTCATCGATTTTCTCAATTCCCGGGGTATGAAAATACCCGGCCGCCTGCTCAGCGAGCGGGATGAGATTACTACCCGGTCAACAATTCTCATCGTGGATGATGATAGGGAACTCAATAATCTCATCATGAACTACCTCAAGCGAAAGTTAACCGATCACTTAGTAGTACAGGCTTTCGACGGGTTTGAAGCGGGGAAATTGATCTCCGAAGAGAAGCCCGGGGTTGTAATCCTTGACATTGATTTACCGGGAATAGACGGGCATAAGCTCTGCAAAAAGATAAAAGAAGATGCTTCACTTAATAATCCGCTTATAATATCTATCAGCGGTCTAGATGATCCTGATGAGAAAGAAAGAATTCTAAAAGAAGGTGCCGTTGCCTTCCTTCCAAAACCCCTCGATTTTGAAATGCTTTTAGAATTTATTCAGAAATCCGGGCAGAAGTAACAGGGGCACTAAACAATGAGTTCAGCGGGAGAACAAGTAAAAGGGAAACGACTGATACTAATCGTCGAGGATGAAGACTCAATACGGTTGACTCTGCGTGATTATTTGAAAAAGAAAGGTTATGACGTGGTTGTGGCCTCGGACGGGGTTGGCGCTATAAAACAGCTTTTAGATTACGAGGTGCAATTGATAGTGACCGATTATAGGATGTCTGTCCTTGGAGGAGATTACTGGATAAAATTCCTCAGTAAATACTGTAACGATAAAAAAATAATTATAACCAGCGGTTTTTTACGGCCGGAATTTTCTATACCTTATAAAGTTCTGTATAAACCCTTTGACTACTCCGAACTTGAAAATTTGATTGCAGTCGAGTTAAGCGGCTGATACCATTTATTTCGGTTATGCCTGGATATTCTGGTTTTTTTGCAAAAATTCATGGACGCGTCCAAGGGGTGGGGTTCCGATACGCTGCACAAAAACAGGCTTTGCGTCTCGGACTGACCGGCTGGGTACGGAATGACTACGACGGTACCGTAGAGGTAATGTGTGAAGGAGAGCCTCTCAAACTTGAACAATTCTACCTTTGGCTTAAAAAGGGGCCGCCCGGCTCGAATGTCGTCCAGGTTGAACGGCGAACAATAACGCCGCAGAAAACATTTAGAACTTTTACGATTGAATTTTAATCCGGATGAATGAGGTTCTTTCAAAATATAAGCCACGGAATGTAAGAAATTCTTTATTTCTTTGTATTGTAAATATTTAAAATATTTCCGTCCCCTTCGAGGACTACTCCATATGCCTGCCCGCGCTTTTCACCCTCGAAGGGGGCTGCCCGCCTTTAGCACTCTAAGAAATTTCTCACAGAGTACACAGAGATTAAGGAGCGCAATAAGGGCGCACGCAACATGCAAGGCTGCACCTCCCTTGATTATAATACTGAACGTCCCAATTTCCCCTCTATCCTCTCCGTGTCCTCTGTGTTCTCTGTGCGGAATTCTTCTCCTTCTTCTTTTCTCCGTGTTCTCGGTTCGAAACCTCATCTCCCCGTAGGGGGCTACCCGATATACCTGCCCAAGTTTCTCACCCTCGAAGGGGGCTACCCCATATGCTTGCCCTAGGTTCTCGCCCTCGAAGGGGGCTACCCCATATGCTTGCCCTAGGTTCTCGCCCTCGAAGGGGGTAAATGTGCTTCCGCGGCTAATAAATTCTGGTTTTTGAAATTGACTCGAATAGCTTATTTTTTTATCGAATAGAAGGCCTTCTTACCCGGATAGGTCGAAATACCTTCAAGCATATCTTCAATACGCATCAGTTGATTGTATTTTGCCAGCCTATCAGAACGGGAGAGTGATCCTGTTTTAATCTGGCCGGTTTCGAGAGCCACGACAAGATCGGCTATAAAACTATCTTCGGTTTCACCGCTCCGGTGGGATACGATGGCCGTATAACTGGCCTTTTTTGCCATTTCAACCGCTTCGTATGTTTCGGTTAAAGTGCCGATCTGGTTAACTTTGATGAGAATTGAGTTGGCAATTCCCTTTTCGATTCCCATACTCAAACGTTTCGTATTGGTAACAAACAAGTCATCCCCGACGAGCTGGATTCGCCTGCCAAGTTTTTCCGTCAACGCTTTCCATCCATCCCAGTCATCCTCTGCCATGCCATCTTCAATAGAAATAATTGGATATTTGTTTACCCATCCTTCCCAGAAGGATGCCATTTCGGAGGATGATAATTCTCTTTTATCTGATTTCTTGAAAATGTATCTGCCCTTTTCACCGTCATAAAACTCGGACGCGGCGGGATCCAGGGCGAGGTAGATATCTTCACCCGGTCTGTAACCGGCTTTCTCAATACTCGTAAGAATAACCTCGCATGCTTCTTCATTTGATTTGAGATCTGGTGCAAAACCGCCTTCATCACCCACCGCCGTGCTGTATCCTTTTCCCTTCAGAACACCTTTTAAGGTGTGAAAAACCTCGGTAATCATCCGGATACCCTCACGGCAGGATGAAGCGCCTACCGGCATTACCATGAATTCCTGGAAATCCACCGAGTTGTCGGCGTGAGAGCCGCCGTTGATGATATTTGCCATTGGTATGGGCAGAAGGGAGGCGTGAAAACTCCCCAGGTACCTGAAGAGCTGGATGCCTAAAAAGTCGGCCGCTGCCCTGGCGGTTGCCATGGAAACTCCCAGTATCGCATTGGCGCCAAGCTTTGATTTGTTCTCCGTACCGTCGAGATCGATCATAGTTCGGTCTATATCCACCTGATCCAAAGCGTCAAGCCCTACAAGTTCGGCTGCTATTACGTTGTTTACGTTATCAACGGCTTTCTGAACACCTTTTCCCATAAAACGGCCTTTATCACCGTCCCTCAATTCAACCGCCTCGTGTTCGCCTGTCGAGGCACCGGAAGGCACTGCCGCGCGGCCTATTGATCCTTCTTCCAGGACCACGTCAACCTCCACGGTCGGATTGCCGCGTGAATCCAATACCTCGCGCGCTTCAATGTATTCAATAATACTCATTTATAAACTCCTGTTCTAAAGCTTTCATATACCCTTAAACTATGTAAAAGATTGTCCGATAAAGTCAAGTCGTTGGGATTAATTAATTACACCTTGACCTATCGCGGATCATGCCATTACATTATTGTAAAAGAAAATGCAATATTCAAAACTGCTCGGAAAAACATTGCGAAAAATACCCCAGAAATTGCGCTCAAGAAGCCAGGCTCTTTTGCTGCAAGGTGGTTTTGTAAGGTCTTTAGGGCATGGTCTTTTCTCTTTCCTCCCTCTTGGGCTTAAGGTTGTAGAAAAAGTTAAAAACATTATTCGGGAAGAAATGGATAAACTGGGCGGCCAGGAAGTTCAGGTTCCTTTTGTGAATCCTTTTGATATTTGGAGAAAAACAGGCCGGGCGGAGCTTATCGGAAAGGATCTTGTACATTTTACCGATCGGATGGGCCGTGACCTTGTTCTTTCGCCGACTCATGAAGAAGCCATGGTGGAATTGCTTCGTTTAAGCCTGAATTCCTACAGGGATCTACCGGTATTTCTCTATCAATTTCAGCATAAATACAGAGATGAAGACCGGGTGCGGTGCGGGCTGATTCGTACCAAAGAATTTTTGATGAATGATGGTTATTCTTTCCACCGTTCATATTCGGATTTAAATAACTTCTTTCCAAAAATTTTTGCCGCGTACGAAAAAATATTTAAAAGGTGCCGGGTGGAGGTATGCGCGGCCGAGGCGGGAGTCGGCTACATGGGGGGAGACAAGGCTTACGAGTTTCTTATG
>JBFMGN010000324.1:0-4714 GCA_040752435.1 Spirochaetota bacterium | reverse complement strand
AGGACAATATCCGAAGAACAGAAAGTTATCCAGGCCCTGGCCAGTTCCCAATCGGAAGTATCCGAAGAGATACTGTTGCAGAAGCTTCTTTCACCGAAGTTCTATATCCGGGCGGAAGCATTAAACGCCTTACGATTTCTGCCGGTAAATGATCGGATAGCCGAGGCCCTTATCAATGAGGTGAGGAATAATACCTTTACAACCGCCTATATAGCCGCGGAGATAATCGGTGAGAAAAATATAATGCAAGGTAAAAAAGTCTTACGAGACGCCCTTTTAACCGAAGATTACCTGCTCTGCTCCAAAAGTATGGTCGCCCTTGCAAGAATCGGTGATAAAAAGAGCATCCCCAAAATTGAAAGAATTATGGAAGAGACCTCCAATCCCAGAATTCTGATTCATGGAGCTTATGCCCTGGATATTCTTTTTAATACCGCTTCCATACCTTTATTATTAAAAATATTAAAGCAGGAAAATCCGCCGCCGTTTCTCCGTGACGAAATAATTTTATCCATTGCCGGGATACTTGGCATGGATGAATGGTTTTATCCCATCTATACCACCTATCTTGAGAATCAGTTTGAAGGACTGGGAATACTGGAAGACATTATCACGGAAAATGAAAAGACGAATACCGCTTTTATCCCCGAACTGCATAGAATATCGGAACTGTTAAATGGAGATAAAAGAGAATTTGGCCGGCAAATAGCAAAACTTTTTCCTTTATTGCCAGACCGGGCCGTTTCAGGCTTCTCGGCGGAAACATTTTCATCCGCAGCCCGCGATCCCCAGCTATCACAGTTCGATCGCTTCTGTTTTTTACTAAACAGTCTTGCAGTCTGGCTGTTGTGGATAAAAAAGTAAGCGCTCTGCTTATAACTTCTTTTTATATTCCTCAGGCTTATAGAAAATAATTTCGCGTAAACCCTTCTCAGCTTCGTCGATTTTAGAGAAATAGTGATTAAGTTGTTGTTTAAAGGATTTGGTGACATACAAAGCCCGGTAGCCTGCCATCATTTTTTTAAACCATGCCTGCATTACGGTTTTATCCGGGTCCCGGTATTTACCGGTGAATATTATTTCATTTTTGGGGAGCTTGGGCGGCATCCCCAGAGGTTTAGATTTCGGATAACCGAAAATAACAGTCATTATCGGGAAAACGCCGTCAGGGAGACTTAATTTTTCCTTAAGGTACAAGGCATCGTAGAAACCGCTTTGCCCGGTATCCGAAAGCATAACCGAAGCGACACCGCAAGCCTCAGCGGCTATGTTCATGGCATACGCCGCAATACTGGCGTTCATTACCCCCAGGGTATATTCAATAAGCGGTTTAAAGGGAAACTCGTCCAGTGCCTGGCGGACCCGGTGCAGGTCGCCGAATACCATTACGGCTTTATCCCCTTTAAAGGGCATCTGTTTACCGAATATTTCTCTCCAGGTGGTTTTATCAAAAACGCCGAAACTCCAGGACTGCATGTTGACAGTGGAAGGGGCAACTCTTGCAGCCTCAAGAACAGCCTCAAACACATCCGGCGGTATTTCCTTCTCCTGGAACTTTCTGACGGATCGTCTTCTAAAAAGCACTTGCAGTACCGGGTTGCCCTTAACGCTTTCGGGGAAGTGAACCTCCTCGTCAAGGAGCCCCTTCAGACTTGCAATAAATTCAACTGGATTGAGGGATTTCATCTACGGCTTCTTTCGATACTATTTTATCCTTAAACTATTTTACGCCAACGTTTTCTTCCACATGAACACGTTTGTCACTCTCCTCTTCATGAACAATCGCAGTCAGAAGCCGGCCGTACCTGCGATACTCATCGAGGCGGCAGGAACTTACCAGGTTGTCTTCCCACACACAGGCATCGGGGCAGCTTTCACACATATTGGCCATGCCGTTATCCATCATGTCCGGGGGCTGATTAATGCCGATGCTCTGGGTGTAAACCGGCTTAAACCAATTAACGGGATTAAGCAATCGCCAGAACAGCATTCGGCGGGCCTTCTTCATCTCCTTATCCCCCAGGAGAAATGTCAACTGAAGCAGGAGTCTCGCTACCGTGTTTTTCCTGGTCAGGTACATAAAATATCTGCCTTTGAACCAGTGATGCATAATCTGCAGGAACTCCATCGTCCTGGGACCGATGGAGCCGTATACCGGACCGTTTTTTTCCATCAAGTATGCAGCTCCCCACCATTTGTAGTCCTTGATATGACCGGTACCGCCTAAGTAGGCGCAGGGTTCGTAGGTATCTCCGAAAGCATCTTTCAATACATTATATACATCCACCGAGGTTATATCTATCAGGTCGGCATCCTCCACATAGCCGAGCTTTTTCTTAACCTCCTCTTTAGATTCGTGTTCTATTTCTTCCGTATCCCAGGAGACGCCTTCCTTTAAAGGGATTCCCCTATACGTGATAAAATCAATTCCTGCGACCTTCTGGACATTACTCCTGGCCCACTTAACGATCTCCGGAAGATATTTGAAGTTTTCGTGGTAGACGGTGGTGTTGAACGTACAATAGATATTGCCCTTGCCCACCTCATAGATCAGATCCGCCACTTTCTGGCGGAGGGGCATCAAATCCAGCTCCGTGTATCCGGGTTTCGTTTCCGGACGGCTTTGAATCATGTCAAAATGGCAGGTAAAACCGTAAATGCCGGCTTTGTATAATTGTGTACACAACTCTTTCGTAAGGGCATGGGTATTTGTAATAATGTTCGGCTTGATTCCCCTATCGGCGATATATTTCACCAGTTCTACAATATGGGGATATATCAGGGGCTCTCCCCCTGCAATACAAACAGTGTCGATATTTCGTACTTTTATAAAGAAATCGACTTCTTTTTTTAAGACCTCAAGAGCCCGATGACCTTCTATTTTTTTTCTGTAGCAGCCTTGACAGTAGATGTTGCATAGATCGGTTATTTCAAGCCATCCCACAGGATTGTCATTGTTTGACCATGGCCACCGGTAATATCTGGATTTTTCCGGCCAATTATCCGTATTGTAAAATCCCATAACACACCCCCTGGTTTATAATTTCTTAATAGTAGAATATCATCGTACTATTTAATACAAAAATAGTCAAATAAAAACTTGTGAAGGCAGAGATCCAGCATTGCGACGCGGCCACGCGGTGGGGAGGGGAGTCGAACCCCCGTCACAAGGCAGCCGCCTCCGCCCTCCCTGGCGGCGGCTGCACTTCCGGCCTCCTGCCGGTCGCTTGGGAAGCAGGCCTTTGAAAAATTGCGGCTTATTACTCTAAACGAAAAACCCACTACAGCGAGCGAGGGGAGTCGAACCCCCGTCACAAGCTTGGGAAGCTTGGGTAATGCCGTTATACGACGCTCGCTGTCGTGGGTCTTAAGCCCAGTCCTTGCAGTCGAATATAGCAAAGGAAATTTTGGTTGTCAACCTGGAAAAAGATGTTTTAAAAACCTTTCCCCGTGGTGGCCCCTACAAACTGGCCATATTTGACCCCTTTTGTGCTGATAAGCTTGTCAGCGATTTTTTGAATATCCTTCGCTTTTCCTTTTAATATGATTGCCTCGAGACAATTATTACTATCCATATGGCTATGTAGAGACGAAACTACATAATTATAAGCATGATGCTGCATATGTGTAAGTTTCTGGGCAAGCTCATACTGATGATGATCGTATACCAGAACAGCAATGCCTGCAGTTTCTTCTTCGCCTTCAAGCCATTCTTTTTTTACAAGAGCATCTCGTATCAAATCTCTTATCGCTTCTGACCGGTTTGTATATCCTTGTGCTATGATAAAGCTGTCAAACTTTTCAAGCAAATTATCTTCAAGAGAAACTCCGAATCTCCTAATCATAGAACCACCTTTTTCTTATATTGAATAATAGTATGCCATACACCCTCGAGCATACGTAGAATACAAGATATATTTATCGTTATGCCAGATCCCACGCTTCAAGCCTTCTTAAATCAGAAAAAATTTCGTTGCTATTGCCATTATAAACTATTTTTCCGCTATACAAGACAATAACTCGCGTGCAAATTCTTTGCACTAAATCGATATCATGACTTACTATTATTTGGGTACCGCCTATATTTTCCAGAAGCCTGATGATACTTTTCCTTCCTTTTGGATCCAGACTGCTTGTCGGCTCATCCAACACAAATACTTCGGGGTGCATTGAATATACTGTCGCAATTGCAATCCGTTTTTTTTCACCAAGACTGAGATGGCTCGGGCATCTATCCTCATAACCAGGTAAACCCACCGTCATAAGACTTTCTGAAACCCGTATTTTTACCTTATCCTCAGGAAGACCCATATTGCGCAGGCCGAAAGCTATATCATCATAAACTTTCATACAAAAAAGTTGATCGTCGGGATTTTGAAAGATAATACCCACTTTCTGCCGTATGGCTTTCAGATTCTTTTTTTTAACATGGATCCCCTGCACGGATATAAAACCGGTCCCGGTTAATATTCCATTCAAATGGAGTGCCAGGGTTGATTTCCCGGCTCCGTTTGCTCCAATAATGCCAATTCTTTCATCCTTCTGTATATCCAGAAAAATGTTATGTAATGCTCTGGTTCCATCCGGGTATTGAAATGATAAATTTTCTATATGGATTACATTCTGATTCTTCATGTTAAAACAATCCGTACAGTTAAAAGATAGAGGAAAACAGCAATGGATATCAAATAGTCTGTTAAACGTATTTTCAAAG
>JBFMGN010000323.1:0-4715 GCA_040752435.1 Spirochaetota bacterium | reverse complement strand
CATTGACAAACAGGTGTCGCGGTACATTCCTGATGGCGGAGATAATACTGGTATCTTTATAACTGTCCGGGAAATTGTGTATCACCTGCTCTTCAAGCAGAGAAATATTTTCTTTATAGAATCTGTAATCATCTTCCGAAAGGAGTAACTCCCAGGCCATTGCATTTCCTTAAGTCTTTACTGTACCAGGTTAATCGGTGATTCACAATTAACTTGTATACCCTTAAGTCCTTCTCTCTTTAAGTACCGGCTGGCGTAATTTTAAGACACTTGAAATCTTAAGATTGCTCATTGCTCTTGACATTTTATCCTAAGTGAACTATAATTGAACCATAAAGAATATTATTTTGGTTCAAGGAGTAAATTCATGAAGTCATTTACAGTTCACAACATCGATGATAATCTTGTTAATAAGATTACCGAAAAAGCACATTCCCAGGGAATGAGCATCAACAAAACAATCAAAATGCTTCTTCAAGAGGCTGTGGGTTTGATACCTCCAAAAAAAAAATCATAAAGAGGATTTTCACGACCTTTTCGGCACCTGGGATAAAAAGGACCTGAAAGAATTTCAACTTCACACTGCGGATTTAAAAACCGTTGATAAAAAGGATTGGATGTGAAAAAAATCCTCCTTGATACAAGTGCGTATACAGAGTTTCTTTCAGGTAATGATAAAGTTTTTGATATTTTAGGGCAGGCCGACACGGTATTTATGTCCATTTTTGTATTGGGTGAACTCTTTTATGGTTTTAGAGGCGGGAAAAAAGAGGTTAAAAATAAAGAATTGCTTTCCAGGTTTTTAGAGAAACCAACTGTAACAATTATCTCTGCCGGCCAGGAAACAGCCGAGATATTCGGATTTGTAAAACACGAATTAAAAAAGAATGGTACACCAATTCCAATAAATGATGTCTGGATAGCGTCCCATACGATCGAAACAGGGGCTACCTTGATTTCGTTTGATACTCATTTTAAAAAAGTAGCCGGCTTAAGGGTTTGGGATTATCTTTAAAATAAGCTATAATTAATCCTGGAATGGATTCCATCGGCCGAACATTTATCGAGAAAACCAAACACCGGCATCTGTCGGTTTCCGACCAGTCCCGCGGAGCCGCTCCCCCTTCCCTGGAAGACGAATACGATCCTTCAGGAAAAATTATCGATCTTCCGTCACCGCGGGAATGCACCGTATCTTCCGAAGATGTACGCACTCTTATTGAAAGAAGGCAGAGTATCAGGGAGTACGCCGCCCGCCCCATAAGCCGGGGAGAGCTTTCTTACCTGCTGTGGGCTACTCAGGGGGTAAAGGAGATCTACGACGCCTATATTACCTTGCGAACAGTACCGTCCGCAGGCGCGCGTCATGCTTTTGAGACCTATCTTTTGCTAAACAGGGTTGAAGGCATCGCTCCGGGGTTATACCGGTACCTGGCAATCGAACATAAGCTGATTCTTGTATCCGCCAGGAATACTTTACAGCAGGAGATAATGAGAAGCTGCTTCTCCCAGACTATGATCCGGGATGCCGCCGCTGTTTTTATCTGGGCCGCCAATATTTACCGAATGGCCTGGAGGTACTCCGAACGGGCGTACCGGTATGTGTTTCTCGATGCCGGCCATGTATGCCAAAACCTGTATCTTGCCTCGGAATCCATCGGGTGCGGCGTATGCGCTCTAGCCGCTTACGATGACGACGGACTGAACGCCATACTCGGATTGGATGGAGAGGAAAAGTTTGCTATTTATCTGGCGACAGTCGGAAAGAAAAAGGAAATGTAACGTATACCTTATTCCTCTACCTCAATAGGTCTCCACAGTGCGCCCTCCCGGCGGTATATGGGGATCCTCTTAAGGGGGGCCGCGGCTGAAAGCTTTCGCCCGCCTTCGATTTTCTCCCCGGTCCAGAAATCAAGCCATAAACCTGCCGGAAGATATACCTCCCGCTCAGTCTCGCCGGGATAAACAACCGGGGCAATAAGGAGTGCTCTGCCAAAACAGTACTGGTCGGTAATTTCCCAGGTGCGCCTATCTTCAGGCCAGTAGAAAAAAAGCGGGGCTGCCAGAGGTGCACCGGTTTCGGTACAGCAGGCCGCCTCGGCCCGAATGTAGGGTATGAGCTTTACACGCAGCTTTGCATACATCCGGTAGATTGAGATCACCTCCGGGCTTTTGGTCCGTTCGGCAATATTCCACGGGGTCCTGTCGATGCAGGGTTCCCTGTGGTTGTTAAACTCCGAATGATACTGCATAACCGGGCAGAAGGCAGCCATCTGGGCAGATCTGATATAGAGCTCTGAGGTGGGAATCTCTCCGCTGAATCCCCCCAGGTCGAAGCCGATAAAAGGTATCCCGGAAAGACCGGCACTTAACATCCCGGAAAGGACAGAACGGAGCTCCTCCCAGCTAGACTCCTGGTCGCCTGTCCAGTGCACAGAATATCTACCCGCGCCCGTATAACCTGAGCGTGAAAAGATAATGCCGCCGCCCTTCGTTCTGTCCTTAACAAACCGGGAGTAGGCCTCCTCGTATAAATTGGGAAACAGATTCAGCAGTTCATCCCCTCCCCTGCTATCTGAGGAGTGGAGGTCATTCCCCCACAGGTGCTCTCCTCCATCGGTCTTGAATCCATCCACCCCCATTTCTTCCAGAAGGTAGGCACGCTTAAGAAGCCACCATTCGGCTGCTTCTGGATTGGTAAAATCCAGAACCAATCCGCCGTTGAACCACCAGGGACGTACCCGGTAGGGATTGTCGTCTTTGCCGCTTATGCAATACTTTTTCCGAATCATCCACTCCTCATCCAGCGCATGCTGCCGGTCTTTTTCCGCAAGATACTTTAATACCGGTATCTGCCAGAGGATAACTTTTATCCCAAGGTTGTGGAGATAATCAATCATCCCTTTAGGATCAGGCCAGCGACCATCCTCCGGAAAGGTAAAGTCGGACAGCTTAAGGGGTGAATGGGAAGGCTTCGGCTCATAACAGGCATCGTTCCATATGTAAAAATTCTTTTCATCACTCCACGCTTCAATAACCAGTACACCGGCGGGAATATCATGCGCCCGGGTCTTTGCCACTTCCTTCATCACCCGTAACCGGCTGTTCCACTCATTAGAGCTCATCCAGGGGCTGAACACCCAGTCCGGGGGAAGGGCGGGTTTTCCGGTAAGGCCGGTAAAGGTGTTTAGAATTTTTGAGGGACCTCCGGTAAAGATATAGACCTCCAGCTCCCCGCCTGAACCGGTCCCGGCAGTATAACTCCACCTGCCGGTCTCTGCCGGTCGGAAATCAAATTCAACGTAACGGTTGGTGTTCAGGTACATCCCATAGCCGGCCGAACTTAAAAAAAATGGAACCGGCATATAAGTTTTGTCACCCTGGTTACGCCATTGCTCAAAAACACGGATATCTACTTTTCCGCCCCGCTGGTTAAGACCATTAAAGCGCTCGCCGAAACCGAAAAAGCCTTCACCATCCCGGCATACGAAGGTCTGCGACACTGCCTCCAGAGTGGTTCCGCCGGTCAGTCTTCGCGCTGGCCGGTCTTCCTTTAAGACCACTTTACCGGCAGCATCTTCGATTAAGATGAGACAGGGAGAACGGTAAACGGTCACGCGGAACGGGTCACCTTTAAAGACAATTCTGTCGTCATGTTCAATAATGCCGGAAAACGTGATGCGCCGGTTGAACCGCCCAGGCTGCCCGATATCACCCTCAGGCCCTGTAAAGAATGTACGGCTGACAAGCGAATCCTCGCCGCACAGGCCGAAGAGGAGGTATTCCCGCCCTGCATCAGAGGCGCATTTTAGGCGGAGGTATCCATCATCCAGATCATACCCCTCAATATCTCCCCGCTCTATCCAGCCGCTTACTGCAAACGAAAATATTTCACTGTCCGTTCTGCCGGCCGGAGAAAGGGCGTGAATTTGATAGGCGACAGTATCTCCCCTTTTGAAGGAAGGCAGCTCAGCCCGGTAGCAGCTCCCTTTATCATCACGGTGCTTTTCGCTGCCCTCACTGGTATGCTCCGGTTCATCGTTTTTCTTCCAGGTAACCCATACTTTCTTTGGAAGCTCCGAAGAATAAACACATACGCCGATTTTCACTTTTTCTCCTTCCACCGGATTACGGGGAAATCGTTCGAATGGTTCCGGGGTATAGGGATGTTCATTCCCATACGGGATATGAATGAGTTTCAACATAAACTACCTTCCTTTTTGGATCTGATGAGCGAAATACTTTAAGAGAGTATTCTATTATCCTTTAATCCCTCCAAGCTGCAGTCCGGTTGTAAAATACTTCTGGGCGAATATATAGATCATAATAATCGGAACCATGGATAGAAGACTTCCCGCCATTAGAATATGATACTTACTCTCGTATTGGCCGTTCAATTGGCTCAAGGCGAGCGTAAGGGTCATCTTGGCCTTGTCGTATAAGATTATCAAGGGCCAATAATAATCGTTCCATACATTCATGAAATTTATCACCCCTAAGGTTGCGATAATCGGAACGCTTAAAGGCAATACGACACTTAAAAATATTCTGAAATACGACGCCCCATCGATAACCGCCGCAGCAATGAAATCGTCCGAAATGGTCTTCATTTGCTGCCTGAGCATGAAAATGGCAAAGGCATTGAAAATAGTGGGAGCGATCAGGCCGGCAAAGGTATTAACCAATTTAAGATTCTTTAATACCAGGAAGATCGG